>NZ_JBJPHT010000015.1:0-129268 GCF_052939475.1 Phormidesmis sp. 146-20 | reverse complement strand
GATGTCTCCGGTTCAGTAGTTCATTAGATCTCAACTTCTGACCTTTGACACAATCTATTTTACAATCCCTGAAGGAGAACGATCGCATTTTAAGTCGGAACGATCGCTCCATCTAATTCGGCTACCTTAGTTTGAGCAATGCCATGAACTAATCAATTGCACGAACCCGTTGAGGCTTGAACATTGGGTTCCCCCCGCTTTGGGGCAATTCATCCCCTGATTCAGCAACGCCGGAATTAGAAGTAGAACTGCGATCGCGCTACTCCGTCCGATCCCTGTTCCGATCGTTCCATGTACCAGCATGAGAATAATGCGTCCCATTGTTATGTTCTCTAAATTGAATGATGTTAGCGATCGTGCTTAAAACTCCGCTCCCAGACTTCCAGTTGTTCTAGTGTCAAAATTTGAGCCATTGCTTTGAGATAATCCAGAATTGCATCTCCGAGAAGCAAGCCTCCCACAATGTCCAAGACCATCTTTGGCAAAATCGCCATGACGAGGAACCTGAGAATAAATACGATCGGTGCGGCTCGAAACTCTGGCTCAATTCTGGCTTTTAGTTGCTCATTGGCTTGCTGATATTGAGCTTCTTGCTCAGGACTCAACGGCACCCCCGCATCCTCATACATCTGTCGAATCTCCTCCCAGCTTTGAACTTCCATTGTCCAATCTGATCGAGAATCATCCGGTTGCATTGCTGGTTCTCCTGAGTGGGTGTGCAATTAGAAAACAAGAGGTTTATACCCAATCAATTTGTGAATGCTACAGATCCTTCGCCCCTAAATCCCCCAGTCTGAGGGACTTTGAGAATCCGAAACTTCTTTGGCTTGAAGTCCCCTACAAGTGGCGGATTTAGGCTGCTCTCCAAGATCTGTAGCACTCAAAGATCAATTTGGTATTAGCCTTGCGAACTTGCTCAAACTGTCGAGGCGTGAGATTTGTACCTCTAAATTCATTGTTCAGATTGCGCTTCTCAACGGCTGGATCGCTTTCGTGATCAATGACAGGTGACACTTCCCAACTTGCTTTATCGATCGAGTCAACCAAAGCATCTTTTGGAGACTGAGCAACCGTCACACTTACCAATCCAACCAAGATTGCAGTACTAGCAACAACAGTCATCAACAATCGTCTCATTGTTTTCCTCACGTTAATTGATGTCATTGAACTAAGGAAAAACGCCATCTTTTTGCAATTGCTTTTGGAACGATTTTGGCAGACTTTTGATTTTGCAGTGCCGAGGAGAATCGCCTTCATAGCGCCAAGTCAAGATCTTGCCTGTTCGATCGAACTCCACATTAATTTCGCAAAAGTCTCGATCGACGATCGTTCCTCCACCCGTGACAACAGTTTCCTTTTCGCCCCGACGATTGCGAGACTCATTGACATAGGTTGGTTCTTTAGAAAGCTCTTCTCGATCGGCAATGTAAGAATAGAGCGTGTTTCCATTCGGCAAAGCAAACGAAGTAGTTGGCGCACCATATTTGCGAACAAACTCATTTACATTGCGACCTACCCAACTGCTCATGGTGGTATTCAATTGTTCTTTTGCCTTGCGATCGTCGCAGCCGACCAGCATAATACTGGACAGTATCAGTACCGGAAGCCATTTCATCATTATTATCATTATTCTCCTGTTTGATTAGCGAGGTGTAATAAGTGCTGTTTTAGGGCTGGTAAATTGAAATAAAAGACGATCACTTGTTCTCATTAATCCAGGAAGCGATCGCCCTCTTCAACGTTGCTACTTTTCAGCTTGAGCAATGCCTTGAACGGGTGTGACTGAAATCTAATGTGCTGTCAGATCCAGGTTTTGTCCACCTGTAAGAGACTGGGTGATTCAGTCTCATGAGAAATGGAATTAACCAATCAATACTCTAGAAAATGCTGAGACCCAATCCTGACAGACTCTACAGCCATATTTACATCAAATTTAGGTCACACCCACTTGAACCTTGAACCAGTTTCAGAATTGCGCTATCTTCGACCAGCAAGAATGTCCCTAATATTCTTGTCCCATCGCGTCAACTGTCGTGGATTTAAGGTTTTCCGCACTACTGCTTCATATTCTGCGTACTTGCCAACGAAAGGAGCTGTTAAAACACCTTCATTATTATCCCAACATTTGTTATCCCCCATGTTTTTCATGTACCAAGCCACATAGGATTGATACGCATTCTGAATTAATCGAGACTGTCTGGTACTCAAGTTGACACCTCTAAAGTCTTTGTTTAGGAGAGAAGTAAAACTACCTGGATTACAAAGCCGCTCAACCGCGATTTGCTCATTCGGAGAAAGGTTAGCACTCGCGATGGCAGTTGTTCCGATACCTACTAGAACTACTGCAACTGCGAAAATTGCCGGAAATTGATTGCGTTTCATGAGTTTCACCTTCACTACTTTTGGAGTTTGCTTGTTCCTCTCAGAACAAATCAAATCTACGAGTTAGCAAGGGTTATTCACATGAGGCTAGAGTCCTGATTTTCTGATAGGTCTGAAGTCCTAGGTGAACTGAGAGATAGGGCTGTAGTCCCAAGCGTAACTTGATCAGAATGTGATACAAAAAAGCAACTTATTCATACCGCATCCTCATGTTTAGAAGACTTTCTATCACCAAATCCTGGTTACACTTACAGCCGCATCCTTTTCGATTGTTGTTGTATTTGGAGTGGATTTTACTGGGGATTTCGACCTTCAAAATCTTTGGATTTCCAGTTTGGCTACAGCCCGCACTGTGGGATGGAAAAACGCACACCTGGGGCAAGCCTTCCTTCTGGAATGGGTCAGAGTACTTTGTGCAAATCAGCCTTAAACCAACCGATACGATTACGATTCTGAGTCTCTTACTGGCGTTTGGATTGATGGGTTTCGGATTGCCAACTACGCGGCTCGGTAAGTGGATTTATACCTCGATCGCATTCATGCTCATTGGGACGATGCAAATATTCAAGGTTGGGGATTAGAAACGCTTTCACCCTTATTGCTGATTGTTCTGTTACGCAGTTGTCTGATGTTTCAGAAGCGCGATCGCTGGATCATGGCAGTCTTGATGTGGTGCATTTATCCAATCACCCTATTTCCTTTTCTGCTGGTTTGGATTATTCTACATCCTGCCATCCGGTCTAAAGGTGAATGGGCATCCTTTGACTGGCTTACATTCTTACCCAACGGCGGCGCTCGTCTCAATGCAGAATTTAGTGCAGAACAAGTTAGCAAGTTCTTTGACTATCTACAGGATTTTATTCTGTTCTTCTTAACAGATAGCTTGCTTTCATTTGGGTTGATTCTATTATTTGTTCTCCTTTTAGTTGGTTCAGTCGTCAATGAGCGGAACGGACGACGCAAACTTGCACAGGCACACGAACAGCTTTATCAATATTCAATTCAAATTGAAGACCAGGCAACATTACAAGAACGCACCCGCATTGCTCGTGACATTCACGATTCTCTAGGTCATCTATTGACGACTCAGAATGTGTTGCTACAAAATGCGGCTCTCTCACTACAGTCAAATTCTGATGAGGCAAAAACGTTTCTCGATCAAAGCCGACAAATTTCTTCAGATGCGCTGAGAGAACTGCGACAATCGATCGCACTGCTCCGTTCTGATCCGCTAGAAGGTCGATCACTGAGTGATGCCATTGCCACACTTACCCAAAACTTTCAGCTTGCAACAGGGTTATATCCAACGGTTCGCCTGGAGACACAAGTGGCCTTACCGACCAGAATACAAGTTGCAGTCTACCGGATCATCGAAGAAGCTCTAACCAACGTCCAGAAATATAGCAATGCCACTCAGGTTAACATTCAACTTAAACTAGAATTAGCTGAAGAAACTTGTCATCTTTCTCTGCAAATCGAGGATGATGGGCGAGGGTTTCAAGTTGAGCAAAATGCAACCGGATTTGGGCTACGAGGAATGCAGGAACGCGCCGAAAGTTTAGGCGGAACCTTCCAGATCATCAGTGCTCCGGGCGCAGGTTGCAAAGTCTGTGTAACCATTCCACTCCCTCAAGTGATTTTATGATTCGCCTGCTTCTAGTCGAAGATCAAACGCTACTCCGTCAGGGACTCAGACGTTTGTTAGAGGCGCAATCAGACCTACAGGTGATTGGAGAAGCAGAAAACGGGCAACAAGCGATCGAGCAAGCCGCGCAGCTTCAACCCGATTTGGTCTTAATGGATGTGCAAATGCCTGTAATGGATGGCGTTGCCGCGACTCAAATGATTTGCGATCGCAGCCCTCAAATCAAAGTTCTGATTCTCACCACCTTTGACGACGAGCACTATATTCAACAGGCGATGGACTTTGGCGCGATCGGCTATCTCCTCAAAGATACCCCTTCAGACGAACTTGCCGATGCCATCCGTTCTGCTCACAGAGGCTACACCCAGCTTGGCCCCGGACTGTTTCAGAAAGTGTTTTCTCAGCGGGTTGCCTCCCCAAATTCAGTCAGTTCGTCAAGAATTGAATTAGCAGAATTATCCCCTAGAGAACGGGAAGTACTGAGCCTGATTGCCACAGGTGCCAACAACCGCGAAATTGCTGAAATTCTCTGCATTACTGAGAAGACGGTGAAAAATCATGTCTCCAGCATTTTGAGTCGGCTAAATCTGCGCGATCGCACTCAAATCGCCGTCTTTGCCCATTCCTTTCTCACCCCAAAGTTGTCTGAGAATTCTGAATCTGTCAGAAAATAAAAGCTCTCGGCTCCCAACCTCACGTAATTAATCCCTACAAAATAGGCAGAGTGCAAGAAAAGTTGCAGGCGGCAAACAAGCTTGACTCACTTAAAAACCGCTAACCCAGGCAAGGCTGTAATTTTCTTTATATCCTCGTATGTAATTCACGCAAGCTTTACAGCTATTTTTACTTCTATCAGATAAAAGTAGAATGTCAGGGTTACTGAGAAATCCCTCAATTGGATTGAAAGATTACTGATTTTCAGCTTAAAGTTGCGAATGAGAGGGAATTCTAGATAAAAGTGCTGTAGATATCCAGGGTGTTCGATATCTTTGTCTACTCGCCCTTTCTTTTAGACACATGACGCTCTAGATATGGGTGCCAAAATTTACGACAGCCAATCCATTCGAGGAGTCCCAAAAGCCTGATCGCTGATTTAGACTTGGTAGAAATTGGTACATCTAGTCTCTGGTCATCGTGCCAAAATCATCCTAGATTAAACGTGAAACGCATTCCAAGCTCCGCAAGATCTGAGCCGATCGATCGCCCAATGGCTGGCCGCAAGTTTTAACCCGCCCCGATCGCCACTGGCTCAAGGAATCCTTTAGCTTCTCACTGAAAACCGTTATGACTGCATCTCCTCATCTGCCCAACCGCCACGTTGGTGATCTTCTCAAAGACACCTTCGTCACCAGCAAATCTTCTCTCACCAGTGAACGGGTGCCCCTCAATCATGTGGTGATGGATGTGATCCCACATGGGGAGCCGCCTAATATGGGTCGGGCAGAGTTTGTAGTTGCACCGTCTCTTGCAGAGTCTGCTCTCGTCTCGACTCAGACCACTTCACTACCCGCCAAAGGTCGGTTTGCCTCTTTTCTGGCTCCCCTGACGCAGACCAGATTTAAAGAAGTCGTCAAAGAGGTTGAGCAAAAGCTGCAAATCGTGAATCAGACCCTCTCAATGCTGGACATGCAAGGGTTTGAAACCATTCTCGAAGAGATGCTCAACTCGATCACCTCCAAAACAGGAGAATTGCTCAACGCCGATCGCACAACGATTTATCTATTGGATGAGGAAAAGAACGAGCTTTACACCACGACCGCAGAAGGAGAAGAGGGACGCAGCATTGAGATTCGCTTTCCGATCGACCAGGGGATCGCGGGCGAAGTGGCAACCTTTAAACGAGCCGTCTACAACCCCTTCGATTTTTTCAACGATCCGCGATCGACTCAAGCCAAAATTCAGTATCAAAAGACGGGATATCGAACCTTTACGATGCTGACCCTGCCTTTACTCAATGACCAAGAAGAGCTAGTCGCCGTTGTGCAATTGGTCAACAAATTAAAGCCAGGCTGCGATCGTCACGCTCCCATTGATGAGCAGATTGATCTCAATGGCTTTACTGACTACGATGAGCAGGTTTTTGAAGATTTTGCGCCGTCGATTCGGCTGATTTTAGAATCCTCTCGATCGTTCTACATTGCCACTCAAAAGCAACGGGCCGCCAATGCTCTGATCAAAGCGACCCAATCTTTGAGCCAGAGCAGCCTCGACCTCGACGACACCCTCAAGCGCGTGATGGACGAGGCCAAAAAACTGATGAACGCCGATCGCAGTACCCTCTGGCTGATCGATCGCGAACGGGATGAAGTCTGGACTCGCGTCACCCTAGCGGACGGCACCTTGAGAGAATTGCGATTACCGATCGGATTGGGCAGCTTTGTCGGGCAAGTGGCCGCGTCGGGCGAAGTGCTCAATATTTCCTTTGACCTCTACGAACACGACGGCGCAGAAACCGCCAAGCAAACCGATCAAGCGACGGGCTATCGTACCTGTAGTCTGCTCTGTATGCCCGTTCACAACTCAGATGGTGAACTGATCGGGGTGACTCAACTGGTCAACAAGCAGAGACAGGGCGACTACCCTTCCTACGATCCTGCTAACTGGCCCCAGGCTCCCGAATGCTGGAGAGCGAGTTTTAACCGCAGTGATCAAGATTTTATGGCCACCTTCAACATTCAGGCCGGGGTCGCATTGCAAAACGCCAAACTCTTTGAAACTGTCAAACAGCAAGAGCAGATGCAGCGTGATATCTTGCGATCGCTCTCCAACGGTGTGATCTCAACAGATAAAGAAGGCTTCATTATCGCCGCTAACGAAAGTGCGAAAAAACTTTTGGGACTGGATGGGTTGGCGGCGATCGAAGGTCGTCTGATCACGGATCTGATTCGCATTGAGACGGGTGATTTTTGTCGCTGGTTCAAAATGTCGCTAGACGCGCAAAATCGTGAGCAGTACTATCCCGATCAGACGCTGCAATCGGTCGTCGGCGAAGAACAGCACAGCATTAATTTGTCGATCAACACGATCGCCGCGGCCAATGACAACCAAAAAGTGTCCGGTGCGCTAGTGGTGATGGATGACATCAGTGACGAAAAGCGGCTCAAAAGTACGATGTACCGCTATATGACCCAGGAACTGGCAGAGCAGCTATTAGAAAACCCAGATGCCGCCAAGATGGGAGGCGATCGCAAAGAAGTGTCTGTCCTGTTCTCCGACATTCGCAGCTATACAACCCTGACAGAAACGCTGGCCGCCGAAGAAGTCGTGGAAATGCTCAACCAATATTTTGAGTCGATGGTGGATGCGGTCTTTGCTCACAAAGGCATTCTTGACAAGTACATCGGCGACGCGATCATGGCGGTTTTTGGCTCACCGTTGCCGCTGGATGATCATCAGTGGATGGCAGTCAAAACGGCAGTAGAGATGCGAGAACGACTGGAACTCTTTAACGAAAGACGCGAAGCCGAAAATCAGAAAGCGATCAAAATTGGTATTGGCATCAATTCAGATACCGTAATCAGCGGCAATATTGGCTGTAGCAAGCGGATGGAGTTTACGGCGATCGGCGATGGGGTTAATCTGGGTGCCCGACTCGAAGGCGCAACCAAACTCTATGGCACCGATATTGTCATTAGTGAAAGTACGTATCGACCCTGTGCCGATCGGGTTTGGGCGAGAGAGCTTGATTTCATCAAAGTCAAAGGCAAAAATCAGCCCGTCGCCGTCTACGAACTGGTAGGGCTGCGCGATCAATCGATCCCTGCCCAAAAACAGCAGGCGATCGAGCATTACCACAAAGCGAGAGAGCATTATCTAAAGCGCAAGTTTGCTCTGGCAGTGGGTGAGTTTGCCCAGGTTTTGGAGATTGACAGCCACGATCGAGCCTCATCTTTGCACATGATTCGCTGTCAACATTGGCTGACCAATCCCCCGCCTGACGACTGGGATGGAGCCTGGGCGCTCACCGAAAAATAGCCTGAATTTTCTTCAAAGTTAAAAAAGCCAATCCTATCTTTGAGCAGAAGCAATTAGCCCAATCAGGTAATGGGCAGTCAGGCTGAGAAAAGTTAAACTGCTGCTAGTAAAGCTTGATTCGGCCAGTCTGGTAAGTTCCACAGAAAGTTAACCCAGGAAGTTGAATCGCCCTGGATTTGAAATGGTTTCACCATCATTTTTCATAATGTCTCACTCAAATCACGCTGATAGCCTTCATTTCTCTCAGGATGACTTTAAGCCAGACTCTCGTCAGTCTGGTCTTGAATTAAACCATTTGCCAAATCTCGAAACACTCATTCCTCAAAATCTTAGTCCCAACAAGCGGGCCATTATTGAGCGATTGATTGCGCTACATCAAGCAGAAAGCGCTAATTAAATGTGAATTCGAGTATTCACTTCGGTTATGGAGTCGAGTTACCCCTAAATCTCCCATGAATCTTCTCTAGAAGTGCGTCAGCATGGGGGGATCGGCGACAGAAGGGCGGAACATCGAACCAAAAAACATTGTTGAATTGACGCTAATTAAAGCTACCTGCCAGCATACCTGATTTGATTTTGTAAATTTACGATCAGGTATTTAGAGAAATCCGTAAATTCCCTGACCTGTCTTGCGAAATCATTCTGGAATAGTCTGTAGTCCTCTTTGAGTGCAATGCCCGTTCCCCCCGCATGGTCTCAGATAGGCAGGCTAAAACAATGATGACCAAAGAGCAGTCCCTTCAGATTCTTCAAGAACTAATTGTTAATGTCGAGAAAGCCGATACAGATGACTTTTTCGACCTCGCCCATATTGCTGGACTCAACCCGCTAAAAGATTTTTCTGAGGCGAATTTGAGCGGCGTTGATTTACGCTCTAAGAATATGTCTCATGCTGATCTAATTGGTGCCAATCTAGTCGGTGCCAACCTGATCAACACCAATTTGACCGAGGCGAACCTGATTAGCGCCAATCTGACCAACGCAACTCTGATCAGCGCCATTCTCACAGGAGCAAAACTAATCAGCGCCAACTTGACGGCCGCCGTTTTGATGAGTGCAGCATTAGATAATGCCAATTTGATCGAGGTGACTCTGGTCAGCGCTAATCTCAGTCAGGCAGACATTCGGCGGACAACTCTACTAGGAGCCAGACTAGAGGGCGCAAATTTGAGCGGGGCAAACCTGAATCATTCTGACCTGCGTCGAGTGAGCCTGATGGATGCTGACTTGAGGGGTGCCAGCTTGTATGGAACTGACCTCAGCAGTGCCGATTTGAGAAACTCAATCCTTGCAGATGCCGATTTCACAGGCACTAAAGTCGAAAGAACTCGATTTAGTCAAGTCTCAGAACTGTCGAAGGAAATGAGGCGTGACTTGAAGCAGCGAGGGGCAGTGTTTGAGGGATGAGGGATGAGGGATGAGGGATGAGTTAGGGTTTTATCCTTTAGCCATCCCAATTCTCTGATGATCGCCATCAAACCTGCGAAGACCTTAGATCCGAAGCTCTAAGTCGCTCTGTCTAAAGTCTTACAGCCGGGATCGACTGTCAAGTCGGGTTAACAACGGCGGCAGGGCCCAGTAGCGAGAGGTAGGGTTCGATGAAGCAGCGATCGGCTGCCGATTGGGCCCCTTCTACCGTTACGGCCGCTACCTCTTCTTGAAAGCGAGTATCAAACTCGATGCCTAATCCCAAGGTTTCGTACCAGCCAAAAATTTGAGCAAGCTGAGAATTGGTCTGTTTGCCAAGGGCGTATTGACCCAGCATCTTGTTTTTGGCGGACTGCAATTCTTCTGGGGTCAGGGTTGTCGTGCGGAGGCGATCGACTTCAGCTTGCAAACCTTCTTGAGCGATCGCCGTATTCTCTGGTGCGGTGCCCATGTAGACGACAAATTGGGAGGTGTCGAGGCGGGTGGGGTAGAAGGCAGATACTTCGTAGGCTAGTCCTCGTTTCTCCCTCAACTCGACAAATAGTCGGCTCGACAGTCCGTTGCCTAAGTAGGTGTTTAAGACTTTGAGGGCGGCGTAGTCTGAGGCAGTTGTGGCATCCAAGCTGACCGCAGGGGCAAGATAACCCAGCATGACGATCGACTGTTGCGTTTCCTGGGGCGTGATGGCTTGCTTGGGGGCGGTGACGATCGGCGGCAAATTCAAAGTCGGTAGGGGAACGGAGGGGGCTTGCCAATTGCCCAATACAGACTCGACTTGCGCGATCGCGGCTTCGGAAGTCACTCGTCCTGCAATGCTGATCACAAGATTGTCGGGTCGAAAATAGGTTTGATGATACTGCTGTAAGTCTTGCTGCGTCAGTTTTGCAACGGTTTCCTCGGTGCCCAAGCCCGATCGAGCGTAGGGATGCTGACCATACATGGCTTGACGCAACTGATCCATCGCGATCGTAAAGGGTTGCTCTTGTTGAGAGCGAATGGCTTGCAGGGTGAGCCGCCGTTCTAGCTCGACCTCTTCTGAGGGGAAGGTGGGCGATCGCAGCAGTTCTCCCGCCAGCGTTAACATCTGAGCAAAGTCTGAAGAGACAGTTTTTAGGCTCATTAAGAAGTAATCGGAGGTCGAATCTGTATTGAAGCTGGCTCCGATCGTTTCGACCTGTTCGGCAATCTCCAGGGATGAAAACTGCTGGCTGCCTTTGGTGATGACGGATGCGACAAGATGAGACAAACCGGACTGTTGAGGAGATTCCCAGCGGCTCCCAGATCGGACAAAGATTCTAGCGGCAATGATGTCAGCCGAGGGATTTTCGACTACTAAAACGACGATGCCATTGTTGAGAACGGTGCGATGGATGGTGCGCTGGGCAAGAGTGGAAGTCACGATCGTAAAAGTCCTGGTGAATATTGCTAAATCTAAAGTTTTCAACCGTCGTTTGACGAGGTTTGACGAGGTTTAAAGAGCTTTCATGACGATCGTGGCATATCGATAAGGGGACAAATAGCAACTCGCCAACTCCTGCAAGTCTTCGAGGGTGATGGCTTGAATCCGTTGGGGATAGCTGACGGCAACCTCTGCCTGAGCGATCGTGTGGTAGTAGCCATACAGTCCGGCAAGCTGGCTGGGAGTCTCAGTTGAAAAGGCGTAGTCGTTACAGAGCAGGCGTTTGGCGCGGGCAAGCTCTCCTGCGGCGACGGGAGTGGTGATCAGTTCTGAAAGGCGATCGCAAATCAAGGCCTCAACTCGTTCTAGCTGGTCGGGATCAAGCCATGCCGTGATTGTAAAGATCCCGGATTCGCGCTGAAGTGTAAATCCACTGCTGATCCCTTGGACGAGTTGCCGTTCTTCACGCAGTTCTTGAACTAACCGGGACGATCGACTCTCCGCCAGCAAAACTGATAGCACCTCTAACCCATAGGCATCTTGTAGCGGGTCTCGGTGTTCGGCTTCAGGAAATCGCTGCCAGGGCAAAGTTTCTACATCGGGTGGCAATGGAGGAGTCTTGATCCCCGGAGTCATCCACGCCATCATCAAACGGGCTTGCTCTAGTCGAGGCAGTCTGAGTTCTTGACGACGAATTCCAGTTAGGGGCGGCTCGGCTTCGAGACTGGATTGGGCACAGGTGAGCGGCATTTGGAAGGGATGAAAGGCGCGATCGACTTCCCGAATTGCCTCATCCTGCGAAACGTCTCCTACGATCACCACGGTCATGTTGTCAGGCTGGTAGTGGCTGCGATGAAACTGGCGCATTTCTGCGGGCGATCGCTCCATCAGTTTTTCTTCGGTGCCCAGAATCGATCGTCCGTAGGGATGTCGCTGATAAACACTTTCCATCAAGGCTTCAAAGGCGATGCAGTCTGGATTGTCGTAGGTTTGGCGAATTTCTTCTAACACGACATCGCGCTCTCGATCAAACTCGTCATCAGGGATCGCCGCATTCACCAGCAGATCGCCCAAGTGAGGTAACGTATCGCTCAGATGATGAGCAGCCGTGGTGATGAAATAGTGGGCATAGTCGTAGCTGGTAGCCGCGTTGGTCATGCCGCCTCGATTTTCGATCGCGTGATCAAAGCTGCCGGGAGGTTGGCGATCAGTGCCCTTAAAAATCATGTGTTCGAGAAAGTGGGCCATGCCTGACCATTCATCGGGTTCAACGATCGCGCCTGCTTTGACCCAGACATCAACCGCGACGACACCAGAAGGAACGTGTTGGTGAATCAGCGTTAATCCGCTCTCTAGCGTGAGAATGTTGGCTGGAAAGGGGGCTGTCGAGAACTGGGGCGATCGAGGTAAGTTCAAGATTATTTTTGGGTGGGGTTGAGGGACAGTCCAAGCTGAGGAGAGGATTGGACAATCAAACAAGTCGGCTAATCATCAAAACTTTACCGACCCATCTACTCATCTTATTCATTCTTTAACCCATTCATCACGCGATTTTGCAGCGTCTTTAGGCGTAATCTTGCTGGGTTAGTTGTGAGTGTAAAGATTTCTAGACTTTCCTACAAAAATTCCCCTGCTGAGTTCAACAAGGGAAAGCAATTCTGTGAAGTTCACCGCAACGCCGTTTTACCTCAGTTTTTGACCTGGTGCGAGACCAGGTGGGAGCCGATCGCCCGACTTAAAGTTTCCGGATGCAAGTCCGGTCTACTGCCGCCAGACGGATTTAAGTTCCCTAATTGAAAAGCAAGATCATAAAACATTATTGGCAGTCACCAACGCCGCAGTTGAACCTCACTCATTCTAGCGGGAAAGGGGGAGTTTGGGGAGAGGGGGTTGAAGAAGGGAGGAGGGAGGAGGGAGGAGGGAAGGAATATTTTAGGGGCTGTACCAAATGGATTCGATCGTCTTGGAAAGAGCGATTGCGTCTCCTCTCAAATCCTGGGAGGTGTTTAGTAGAACGGTGACGTGTCCTAGTTTTCGGCCGGGGCGCGATTCGGTTTTGCCGTACCAGTGGATGAAGGCGTTGGGAATTTGGGCGAGTTGTTGGCGCTTGGGGAGATAGTCGCTGTGGGAATTTTCGTAGCCTAAAAGATTGACCATGAGAGCGCCTGCACCCTTCATTTTGGGAGTTTCTAGTGGCAATCCGCAGACGGCTCGAAGCTGCTGCTCAAATTGGGAAGGGGCGCAAGCGTCGATCGTATAGTGCCCAGAGTTGTGAGTCCGGGGCGCGATTTCGTTGACTAAAACTTTTCCTTCAGATGTGAGAAATAGCTCAATTCCAAAAATACCGACGACTTGCAGGCCGTCTAAGAGCGTACGGGCGATCGCTTCCACTTCTTGAACGGTGGACGCAGGCAGATCAGCCGGGGCAATGACGCGACGGCAAACTTGATTTTCTTGCTGAGTCTCGACAACGGGATAGACGACGAGTTCTCCCGTGAGCGATCGGGCTGCCATCACAGCCAATTCGCGCTCAAACGGCACAAATTCTTCAATTAGAAGCGGCTGATCCCCTAGTTTTTTGAGGGTGGCTTCTAGCTCGTCGAAGTTTCTGAGAATGAACGTGCCTTGACCGTCGTAACCGTGGCGGCGCGTTTTGAGAACGATCGGAAACTTAGAAATATTGGCGTTTGAGAAGTCAGAAAATTGAGGGGTGGGAAGGTGACGATCGCGCAAATAGCAACGCTGATCGTACTTATCCAGGAGCGGCTTGAGAGACTCTAAACTGGGACGAAAGCAAGCCTGTTGAAGCTGAGAGAGTGCCGCTAAATCGACGAATTCGTTTTCAAAAGTGATCACTTCGCACTGTTGAGCGAGTTGAGCGGTGGCGGCGGCGTTCTCGATCGGGGCAAGGATGGTCTGAGCAGCGATCGACACAGCCGGATCGGTCTCTTCGGGAGTTTGAATGATTAACGCAACGCCCAACTTTTTGGCTGCGTCTGCCATCATCCAGGCTAACTGTCCGCCTCCAATCACGCCAACGGTTCGAGCAGGGTTAGCACTTTCTGAGTTCATCGCAACGACATTAACGGCAACCTAAAGATTCTCTCGTATTGACACCCGTTTTGGAATTTGTGCCTTGAGCAACCTGACAAAGTTCTCGAATTTGGGCACCGTCTAAAACAGCGTTGGTGAAGTCGGTTCCGTTAATGTTGATGTCTTTAAAGGTGGAGCGCAACAAAATTGCATCGGTCAAAATCGCATCACTCAAATTCGTGCGAGTAAACTTGACTTGATCCATGAATGCGTTGGTTAAGTCGGCTCCCTGTAAGTCGGTCATCGTCAACACAGAGGCACTTAACACGACCCCTTTCATATCAGCGTTGGCAAAATTGGTGCTTTCGAGATTGGCGTTAGAAAACTCCGCCGATCGCAACGTCTGCCCCGAAAAGTCTTTCCTCGCCAATTCCGCATTGCTGTAAGAAAGGGGTGGCGGATAGTCTAACGCTTGAGCCGGGAGCGAACAGAACCAGAGAATCAGCGCTAACAGAAAGGCAGCCGATCGCCAAAGCATCATAAGATTTCTCGATCGTGAATAAAGTCAGCTTACCTCACGAATGAAACCTTAAATCGACCCCTTGCGGGTAACTCGAAGAGATCGTGCCAAATGCCGAACGAGAACTCAGAAATGCCATCATCTCTAAATCAACCAAACCGTCTTTTCATCTCTCCTCGCGAAGCGGATTACCCCCAAAGGGGGAACAGATCATCGAAGTTCTCCCTCATCCCTTTCTCAACGACAACCCAACGATTCTCTCGTATCAACTCCTGTTTTTGAATTTGTGCCGCTGGCTGATTTGCAAAGCTCTTTGACCTGAAGGGCACTCAAGATTGCACCACTAAAGTCTGCGCCCGTCACGTTGGCATCGCGAAACTCAGTCCGCAGCAGCATAGCGTCGGTAAGAACGGCATCACTCAGATTCACGTTCAGAAGACGAACTTGATCCATCATGGCCTGATTGAGATTTGCGCCCTGAAAGTTGGTTTCTCTAAGCGTTGAGGTGCTGAATACGGCTCCTTCTAAGTTGCTGTTTGAGAAATTGGCTTTATCGAGATCAGCGCCCGGAAATTCTTCGGTTCGCAAATCTCTGCCTGAGAAATCTTTGTTTCCAGATGCGTCGCTGGCAAAGTCGAGGGATTTACCACTGGCCGCAGTCGAGGCGGCCGCATTTGCGGGAAGCGTCCCATTTAGGCAGAAAAGAACGGCAAGAACGATCGACAAAATCAAAGTTCGCAGCCGAGGCATCAACGGTGTGCAGATCATTGCTGAATGTTAAGAGAGTCCATTCTTAGTTTATGAGGAAGGGGCGCTTTGTTGGCCGCTGTCTTCTGTGTATTCCTGGTCTGCATATTCCTGGTTTGATTGAGCGACGGCGATCGTCACGGCTCCAGATCCTTCAACTCGAAAGATTTTCTTGGCAATCAAGAGATCAGGGTTTCCACTTCCCAAAATGGCGGCCGCTTCTGAGACGCTGGGCGTTCCCGATCTGCTGTCAACCACGGCTGAGGGATTGGGGACGCGAATCGATCGCAGCGCCTCAGCAGAAAAGTAACGCAAAGGGAGATGACGCTGACCGCAAAATTCCAGTAGTCCGGCTTCATTGGATTTGGTGTCGATCGTGGTCAAGGCGGCGATCGCCAACTCAGCTAAATGATTCGCTTGAAAAATCTCTTGAATCGCCTGATCAATCAGCGCTGAAGAAACACCCCGCTCACAGCCAACGCCCACCCACAACACTCGCGGATGCCACTGCACTTTGGGTAACTTTGACTCTGGAGCAAACCGCCGCTGAATCGCACTAATCCAAATTCGCGCTTTGGGCGTTGGGGGGTGATCTCGTTGGGTCGCCGTGTATTCAGGAAAGCCAAAATAGAACGAATGATCAGACGGTAATTCAGTTTGCCACTGCGTTGAGCCTGCTTCTTGAATGACTTGAATGGGATCTTGATGAGCGATTGCTTCCCTCACGCCTTCCCAATCTCCGCTGCCTTTTTGCCAGCCGTACAGACTTCCCAAACGGACGATTTCTAGCATGAGCGATCGTTCAAATCCTACTTTTTGAAATTAGTACAACGAGAGGCTTGACAAACACTGAAAGGAGGTGTCATATTTTACGCATAGCGAAAGACATAAACGTTAGGCGCAAGGCTTGGGTTTCCGTCTCATGTGCAGCATCTCAAAGTTTCAGATTAATGTGTAGCTCGTATTTTGGCTCAACATTTATCTAGCTAGAGATTCAGAAGGTCAAAATTTAGATGGATGCTGGTTCAGAATACTGGCTGTACATCAATTTGAAGCTCTGAGATACTGTTTTTGAGACGATAACCATCAAGGTTACTAAGTAATTCGATCGGATTTCTCTTAGAGGATTCGATTTTGTGCCTGGGTTTCTCTTAGAGAATTCAGGTCGCGCCAAATAAATGTCCGACGCTTCTAACAAAATTATTAGGAGCTTACGCATGATGAACATGCAAAATTTTGGCAATTCAACTCCCTCTTGCGCTTTGTATTGGGACTGGCAAAACGTTAGATGTACTGACAACGAAGCAGATTATTTGTTGAGTTGGGCAGACATTGTATTTAACCTGAAGAGCAAAAAAGCTTACGCTTACTGGCGGCGTGAAAACGAGCAACGCGAAGAGTTCCTCTACAAAATTGGACTTGAGTGCGTCAACATCCCTTCCCGCCAAAAGAACAGTGTAGATGACCAACTGATTCAAGATTGTAGAAGCCAAGCTTTGAATAATCCACAGATTAATGTTGTGATTCTCGTCTCTGGAGATAAAGATTTTGCACCATTAGTTCGTGATCTAAAAGCTAAAGGGAAATGGGTCATTATCATCGCTCAAGGCAACGTTAGTAAGAAACTACGTGAACTGGCTAACGAGTTTTATTACGTGAGTGAGCTTTTCAAACAAGCTGCTTAATCAGGTAGAAAATCTACTCAAGAGAGAAGGGATTACAATGCACAAACTTCTGACATTTCACAATGAAAACCTGTTGCGTCATGCACTGACCCATCGTTCTTATATCAACGAAAATCCGGGGGAAATGCAGAATGAACGGCTGGAATTTTTGGGAGACGCAATCCTGACTTTCTTGAGTGGAGAATATCTGTATCGTCGCCATCCAGAAATGGGAGAAGACGAAATGACCCGACGACGATCGGCACTCGTTGACGAAAGACAATTAGCCAAATTTGCCATCGAAGTCGGCATCGATTTTAGAATGCGGTTGGGCAGAGGCACGATTCAAGACGGGGGCTATCAAAATCCAAATTTGTTGAGCAGTACCTTTGAGGCAGTTGTCGCTGCTTACTATTTGGATTGCGATCGAGATATTGAAAAAGTTCGTCCTTTGATCGAGCAATTTTTTGACTCAGTTCCTGAAGGAATCGTCGTGTCTCGCTCTAGCGTAGATTCTAAAAATCGACTTCAAGAAGTGGTACAGGCAAACATCAGTTCAACGCCACCTAAATACCTCACAGAAAAAGCTGGAGGAATGGATCACAAACCAGAATTTGTCTCTAAAGTTTTGGTCGGTGACAAAGTGTATGGAGAAGGCAAAGGCACCAGCAAAAAAGATGCTGAAAAACGAGCAGCCGAAGATGCACTTGCCAAACTCAAAAAACGAGGCTTGATTTGAGCGATCGAGATTAAGACGATCGCTCCTCCAAATCCCTCACAATAAAGAAGCCGCTTTTTGCTTGAGAAATCGCTATGACGCTCAAAGAACTTCAGGCCCAGCTACTTTCGCTCAGTCCTTCCGAAAAAGCCGAAGCGATTTAGATCTTGACGCGCAGCCTCAGCAGCAATTGGCGCGGCATCACCAAAACGCCAGGAGTCTGTGGGGGCGACGCTTGCATCGAAGGAACGCGCATTCCAGTCTGGGTGCTGGTAGAAGCGAGAAATCTGGGAATCAGCGAAATGGATCTTCTGAAAGACTACCTCACTCTCTCTGCAACGGATCTAGCAAACGCTTGGGTCTATGCAGACGCGCATTCTGAGGAAATTGCAGCGACGATTCGAGAAAATGAGGAAGCGTGATTAGTGGCTGACCTCTATGCCGATGAGCAATTTCCTCAACGAGTGGTTGAAGGGCTACGATTCCTACAGCACAACGTACTCACCGTTCAAGAAGCAAACAATCGAGGACTGTCTGACGAGGAAGTTTTGAGCTTTGCCACGATGACTGGAAGAGCCGTTTTGACCCTCAATCGTCGTCACTTGATTCGATTGCATCAGGTGCAACCCGACCATGCTGGGATTGTGATTTGTCGAGACGAGTCCGATCGCGCAAGCATGGCAAATCGAATCAGTGAAGCGACCCCTTGCGGGTAACTCGAAGAGATCGCCCTTTCTGAACCTCTAAATGGCAAGTTAATTCGAGTTAATCGTCCTGGTTAATGACACAAAAAAATCGCCCTCAAGTTTAAGCACTCAAGAGCGATCGGTCTTCAAGCCAAAATTTACAGATTCAAGGGAGATCTCTCTACATCTTTGCTCACTTGCAGAGCAGGTTTGTCAGCCGCTTGCAGCATCGGCGTTTGTGTCACCGAGTTGTTTGCCAGCGTGAAGAGCGGATTGGAGAGAATGCCAGCCACCGTCGTCGCGATCAGCGTCATGATCAAACCGACTTGCAAGGGACGCATTCCCGGCAAATCCCAGCGAATCGCAGGATAGTTTTTCACCGATTCAGACATTTCCTGCGGCTCTTTGACGACCATCATCTTCACCACACGAATGTAGTAGTAGATCGAAATCACACTCGCTACCAAACCCAACAGCACCAACGGATACGCGCCCGCTTGCCAACCTGCCCAAAAGAGATACAGCTTACCAAAGAAGCCAGCCAGAGGCGGAATGCCACCCAGAGACAGGAGACAGACGCTGAGAGCCAGAGTCAAAAGCGGATCTTTCTGATACAAACCAGAGTATTCGCTGATCTGGTCAGTTCCCGTTCTCAACGTGAAGAGAATAATGCAGGTAAACGCGCCCAAGTTCATGAACAGATAGATCATCAGGTAGAAGATCATGCTGGCATATCCGGCATCGGTGCCAATCACCAGCCCAATCATGACGAAACCTGCTTGACCGATCGACGAATAGGCCAAAAGCCGCTTCATACTCGTTTGCGCCAGGGCGACCACGTTGCCCAACACCATACTCAAGAGAGCGAGAGTTGTCATGACCAGGTGCCACTGCTCCGTCACCAGCGGGAAGGCCGTCACAAGCAGCCGAATCGCCAGCGCAAATCCAGCCGCCTTTGACCCCACCGATAAGAAGGCAACCACGGGAGTCGGTGACCCTTCATACACATCCGGAGTCCACTGGTGAAAGGGAACGGCGGCAATTTTGAAAGCGATGCCTGCGATCGCAAATACCAGCGCAATCACCAGACCGATCGAGTTCTCTAAGCCCGCTGCCCCAATGCTGGTAGAGATGGCACTCAGACGAGTTTCTCCACCCGATAGCCCATACAGCAACGACGCACCATAGAGGAAAATCGCCGAACTTGATGCCCCAATCAGCAGATATTTGAGCGCAGCCTCATTCGATCGCGGGTCACGTTTGGTATAGCCCGTTAACAAATAAGAAGAAATACTGAGCGTTTCGAGCGAGACATAGACCGACACTAGCTCGTCTGAGCCAGAGAGGAACATGCCGCCCAAAACAGCCGTGAGCAAGATGGTGAGAAATTCTGCCAGAGCTGTGCCCGACTGCTCGACATAGCGAATCGACATCAAAATTGTCACAGCCGCCGAGAGCGCAATGATCCCCCGGAAGACCACACTCATGTTGTCGGCGTTGAACTCTCCAAAAAAAGAAATTGGGCTGGTGGAGTCCCAGCGCTGGTAGAGGGCGAAGACGGCGGACAGCAAGCCCCCGATCGCCACATAAGGAGTCCAACGGGCGGAGGCGGTGCGCCCCACAATCAAGTCACCCACGATCACCAACAGAATCGTGACGATGACGATTCCCTCTGGCAAGATCGTTCCCGCGTTTAACTGGGCTGCAAGAGTAGCAAAGTCCATAAAGCTGAGTCCGATTGAGCGGTTAATGAAAATTTAGGAACTCAACGCCTTAAAGACAGGAGAATCCTAAGTTAGTACAGATCTTTTACGGATTTTAACGTGCCCGGTACTCTAGATCCCGTTAATTTCTGCGATCCGTGCTCAAACCGAGATTGGTTCTCTTAGAAGCTGGCATCTAATTAAGCTTATGGATCTCGATGATGCATAGAGAAAGCACAAGGGACAAGAGAACGGTTTATCTTGGGTTGACGACTAGAGATTAAAACTTAACGTTGAGAAGAAACCCTCGTAAAGTTTACGCTTTCTGGAGAGAAAACCTGCGGTTGAGCGAGAAAGCCGGCGCAGATTGTAGAGAGATCCGCCAAAAATCTTTGTGGTGAAATCTCCTGGGCTGTGGGTATGGTTATAAGTTAGGAGAGATAGGCTCTTCGATTGTGCGTTTTGTCAATTGTCGAAATCCCCTATAAAAATGGAGATTTAGCAATCTTTTTAGATTTGAGGCACAAAAAGCCTTTAACTTAGTTTCTACACTGGACTTACCAAATCCAAGATTCTGCAATCTACTCAGATTTGGTGTTATTGATGAGATACGTCATCCTGAAATCGCCCTCACTGATTTAATCGCCTGCCCGATCGCTCTTTTCTCTGGAAGCTAACGAGACTCATGTCAACGCTTGTCATCGTCGAATCTCCAACTAAAGCCCGCACCATTCGCAACTATCTGCCGTCTAGCTACCGGGTAGAAGCATCGATGGGGCATGTCCGCGATTTGCCTCAGTCTACTAGCGACGTTCCTGCCTCGATCACTGATAAGAAGGTCAGAGAGATGGGCGTGAATGTGGATGCGGACTTTGAGCCGATTTATCTAGTGCCCAAAGACAAAGCCAAAATTGTCAAAACCCTAAAGGATGCCCTTAAGGACGCGACGGAGTTGGTACTGGCGACTGACGAAGACCGTGAAGGAGAAAGCATTAGCTGGCATCTGTTGCAGATTCTCAAGCCCAAGGTGCCCGTCAAGCGCATGGTGTTTCACGAGATCACGCAAGAAGCGATCCGAGAAGCGATCAATAATTGTCGAGATATTGACGAAGGACTGGTCAGGGCGCAAGAGACGCGGCGCATCCTCGATCGCTTAGTTGGCTACACGCTCTCTCCGCTGCTCTGGAAGAAAGTCGCTTACGGGCTGTCTGCTGGGCGGGTGCAATCCGTTGCGGTGCGGCTGTTGGTGACTCGTGAACGGCAGCGTCGAGCCTTCCGCAAAGGGGCTTACTGGGATCTCAAAGCGCTGTTGGCAGTGGGCGAATCTTCTAGTCTAGAAAAGCCCGACAACCAGTTTGAGGCAAAGCTGACCACCTTGGCCGGACGCAAACTCGCCACCGGAGCCGACTTTGACGAAGCTACCGGACAAGTTGCCGCAGGTCGCAATGTCGTTTTGCTCAACGAAATCGAAGCCAGAGCGCTCCAAGAACGACTGACAGACAAAGCTTGGACAGTTTCAGACCTCGAAGAGCGCCCCGTCACGCGCAAACCTTCCCCGCCCTTCACAACCTCAACGCTGCAACAAGAATCAAACCGCAAGCTGAGTCTCTCGGCTCGTGACACAATGCGGACGGCGCAAAGTTTGTATGAGCAGGGCTACATTACCTACATGAGAACGGATTCAGTACATTTGTCGAGTCAGGCCGTTTCTGCTGCTCGTGAGTGTGTTGAGCAAATGTATGGTGCCAACTATCTCAGTCCTCAGCCACGTCAGTTCACGACCAAGAGCAAAGGCGCACAGGAGGCCCACGAGGCGATTCGTCCGGCAGGTAGTAGTTTCCGCACGCCTCAGCAGACTGGACTGAGTGGGCGAGAGTTTCAACTCTACGATCTGATCTGGAAGCGGACTGTGGCGACTCAAATGGCCGATGCTCGTCAGACCCAGATCTCGGTGCAGATTCAGGTAGAGGATGCTGGATTTCGGGCCAGCGGTAAGCGGATTGACTTTCCGGGCTTCTTTCGAGCATACGTTGAAGGCTCCGATGATCCCAATGCGGCGATCGAGAACCAGGAAATCATTCTCCCCGCCATGCGTGTCGGCGACCATCCCAACTGCCGCAACCTGGACGCGATCGGACACGAAACCCAACCCCCCGCCCGCTACACCGAAGCTTCCCTCGTCAAAATGCTCGAAAGTGAAGGCATTGGCCGTCCGAGTACCTACGCCAGCATTATCAGCACGATTATCGATCGCGGCTACGCTCAATTGGTCAGCAATGCGTTGATCCCCACCTTTACCGCCTTTGCTGTCACCTCTTTATTAGAGAAGCATTTCCCTGATCTGGTAGACACCAGTTTTACCGCCAAAATGGAGCGCACGCTGGATGATATCTCAACAGGTGAGGTGCAGTGGCTGCCTTATCTCAAGGAATTTTATCTGGGTGACGATGGATTGGAAACGCAGGTACGCGATCGCGAAAGCCAGATTGATCCGACCGAAGCCCGCACGGTTGAACTAGAACAACTCGCTGCCAAAGTTCGGATTGGTCGCTATGGGGCCTACATCGAAGTCGAGAACGGCGATGGGATGGTCAAAGCCTCCATTCCAAAAGATCTCACTCCCGCTGATCTTGATCCCGAACAGGTCGAAACGCTTCTCCGACAAAAGACAGAAGGCCCGGACAAACTCGGTTTTCATCCTGAGACGGGTGAACCAATCTACGTTCTGATTGGCGCGTATGGCCCTTACGTTCAGCTTGGCGACGCGACGGATGAAAATCCCAAACCCAAACGGGCTTCCTTACCCAAAGGCGTGACCACCGATACCGTCACTTTAGAGCAAGCAGTTGGGCTACTCGCGCTGCCTCGCAACTTGGGAATGCACCCCGACGGCGGCAAGGTTCAGGCAAGCTTGGGACGATTTGGCCCTTACATCGTGCATGACCAGGGCAAAGGCGTGAAGGAATACCGATCGCTCAAAGGGGATGATGATGTGTTGTCGATTAGCTTCGATCGCGCCTTAGCACTCCTAGCCGAACCCAAAGTCACCCGTGGTAAACGAGGCGCAGCCAAACCGTTGCGAGAACTTGGTGCCCACCCTGAAGACAATGAGCCTGTGAACATTTACGACGGGCCCTATGGAGCTTACATCAAGCATGGCAAGGTGAATGCCTCACTGCCAGAAGGTCAGACCGTCGAGGAAATCTCAATGGAGGTGGCGGTAGAAGCGCTCAATGCCAAAGCAGGCACCAAAGGCAAAAAATCTGGCACGACTAAATCAAAAGCCGCTACCTCCAAAACAACCGCATCCAAAAAGACCGCATCCAAAAAGACCGCAGACGACGATTCTGAAGTAGCTGAAAAGAAAACTACCAAGAAGGCAGCTACCAAGTCTACCGCCAAAAAAACAACCACTCGCAAGACTGCCGCAGCCGCCAAAAAAACGACCAGTACAACCCGCAAAAAGCTACAAACGGCTGAAGAGTAGAAGGTTCTGTCGAGGAGCGATCGTTCACATGGTCGTTTCCACAGGATTGTTTCAAATCGTGGTAAGCGCAAGACGGTTTCTATTTGCACTCTATTTGCAGAATTATGACAAAGCGCGATCGCCCGTTTGCAAATTCTCAAACACCTTCTGATTGCTCAAGCTCAACGACTCGTCGCTGGTTAGAAAGGTTTGCTAACGCGAAATGATTACTCTGCTGCAAATTGTTTTGCTGGTTCTAATTGCTGGCTCGATCGTCTTCTATGTTGCCTGCGCCCTGGTTGCCTATCAGTTTTTTACGGCTCCTAAATCGCTCACAACTTCCGTCCAGGATGCCGCCGTGTCTCTGATGGTGCCAATCTGTGGTCTAGACGAGGCAGCCTGGGAAAACTGGTCAGCTTTTTGTAAACAAGATTATCCCTGCTATGAAGTGCTGTTTGGGGTGGTCGATTTGGATGATCCGGCTATTCCGATGCTTGAAAAGCTGGTCAACCTGTTTCCCGATCACGTCCACCTTTTCACCGGACTCACGCCTCGCGGCATCAACCACAAAGACAGCACCCTCAGCTATCTGCTGGAAGAAGCGCAACATGAGGTAATTATCTTTGCAGACAGTGATATTCAGGTTAGCCCCGACTACATTCAGACGGTGACGGCTCCTCTTGCTGATCCAAAAGTGGGGCTTGTCACCTGCGCGTTTGTGGCTCACAATCCCAAATTCTTAGGATCGGCGCTGGCTGCTTTGGGGCGTTGCTGTGATTTTATTCCTAGTGCGCTGGTGGCTCAGAAGCTCGATCGCGGTCTAAAATTTGCCATCGGAGCCACGATCGCCACGCGCAAATCAACGCTGTCAGACTTTGGCGGACTCCATCTCGATCGCATTGGCTCAGACTACAACCTGGGTAAACGGGCCGCTCAAGCAGGATATCAAATCAAGCTCTCTGATTTGCTGCTGGAATCTGACACCGGACGCGAAAGCATTGATCAACTGTTTCAGCGAGAGTTGCGCTGGTCAAGAACCATTCGCTTTAATCGGGGTGCCATTTACTATACGATCGTCTTTTGTTACGGCGTGATCTTTTGCGTTCCTTTACTTCTGATTTCAGGGTTTGCAAGCTGGGCGATCGCGGTGACTCTCTTCACGTTCGCCGTTCGCTACCTTCAAGCATTCATCGCTGCGTTGAGTATGGGTTGTCCGAAGCTGGTGCGCTGGTTTTGGGCGTTGCCGTTGCGAGATGCACTGAGTTTGGGTGTTTGGGCGATCGGTGCCTTTGGGCGAGGCGTATATTGGCGGGGTCGCAGACTGAGAATTGAAGGCGACGGCATCATCAAACCCTGGGAGTCGAGCAATTAAACGAACTGGCTTGAATTTGGCTTTATGTCATAGATTCAGATTGGTCTAAAATCTTGCTGTAGGTCTCCAGGAGATACTTTGGGTTTTGAGCCGTGATGAAATAACCCATGTAGATGAGAATTGCTGAAGCAATCATAATCGGAATGGCAAATGGAAAGAAAATGGCATGGCGCAGATCATTCTTGAATAACTTGCGGATGCGATCGCTAAAAATCTGAATTTTCCCCTGACTTGACATAGCGGGATCGTTGACTTTTTGAAATCCTCGCGCTCTGAGAATTCGCTTTTGCCAATAGTAATCATGCCCAATCAGCAAAAATCGCCAAAAGAAATGAGATAGCCCGTTGGGAGGGGCGTGGGTCGCTCGTGCTTGAGGCTGTCGCCAAATGGTGTAAGCCTTCTCAGATAGCTCCTGAGCGTGAATGACACAGTTGCCTCGATAAAGTGGCAGATCAGTGGGGATGGGGTTGGCTAAGAGAAACGATCGCCGAAACGCCACGTTATTCAAAAAGTACTGAGAACTGGGGATCAGGGTTTTCTGACCGGAATATTGCGGAAAAATGTAAGTCATAGACATCGCTGTCTCATAAGGGCCAACGCCGCGAGTGGTGGTTTCTCCAGCGATGATTTGGGGGGCAGAGGCGTGAGAAAAACTGGTGAGCATTGTTCTCAACCAGGTTGGCTCGTAGATGCAGTCTGAGTCGTAGTAAACAATGATGTCGCCTGTTGCCAGCGTTGCCCCTAGCATTTTGGAGGCATAGTAGCCTGTCCCTGGAGGTGCCTCGTGAACCTTGATCCAGGCATATTGTTGACACAAACGATCGAGCAACTCAGTTGGCGTATCTCCACTGTCGATCAGCAACACCTCATTGGCACAGGTCGGGGGCGGATCTTGTTGCGCTAAAGATTCGATCGACTTCACCAATCCATTGAAATCCGCATTTGCCAAATTCTCAGTTTCGAGAATGATCGAAAAACTCAACCCCTCAACCGTTTTTACATCCCACTGACGCGCCTCACCCCTCACCCCACACACCTCACTTTATCGACGAAACTTTTGCGAATAAAACGACGCGGATTCTTCTCCGATCGCACACTCCTGCGTAAACTGAATCAGATGATGGGCCACCAATCCGATGTGAATCACCTGTTCGATCTGTCCTTTTTGCAGCGCAGGTTTGGCCATTTTCCAGAACGTTTTGCGATAGTTGCCCAACACGCCCACCCGCAGCAAAATCTTGCTCAACATCGTCAAACCCTTGATGATATTCGCTTTTGACACCCGCGCTGGACTGTTGGGCACCTGAATGCGATTGGGATAGGTGTGTTCGCACTGATAAGCAAATCGCTCAAATAAAAATTCGGGATCGTAAGCCTCAGTGATGCACCGCCGCCACATTTCGATGACTCGCTCGTAAGGCATCAAAAACGCCACGTTCGATTCTCGTCCCTCGTCCAAAATCAGTCGTCCTTCTGCCTCAAGCCGTCGCCAGAGAGGAGTCTTGGGCAACGCATACAGCAGATTGATCGTCAGCATGGGAATCTGAGAAAGCCGGATAAATTCTAGAATGCGATCGCCCGTTTCTGGCGTGTCGGTATCCAATCCCAAAATAATCCCAGAAACCACCTCCATGCCGTATCGATTTAACGTTTTCACAGCTTCGACGATCGGCATACTCAAATTCTGGTCTTTAGAAATTGACTTCAGCGCTTGCGGCTCTGGCGTTTCGATCCCACAAAAAACAGTGCAAAAATACGCTTCCCGCATCATTTCCAGCAGTTTTGGACTCTGGGCCAGATTGAGCGTCGCTTCACAGGCAAACTGTACAGGATAGCCATTTTGTTTTTGCCAGTCGATCAGATGGGGTAACAGATTCATCGCGGCACGACGATCGCCCACAAAGTTGTCATCCACAAAATACACAGCCCCCGGATTGCCCACCTTGAGCATGGCATCCAGCTCACGCATCACTTGTTCTGGCGTTTTCATTCGAGGATTGCGCCCGTAGAGTTCGGGAATGTCGCAAAACTCACAGCGGTAAGGGCACCCACTCGAAAACTGAATGTTGGTCAAAAAATACCGATTTAATTCTAGCTTGTCGTAGGCGGGAACCGGAAAATCACTCAAGGGCAGCCGATTCTGCGTCTCAAATCGAAGCTGCTGATCGGGACGTTCAATCCTCTGATCCAGCCATTTGATCAACCGATCGGTCGCGTCTCCCAATTCGCCAATGTGCAAAATATCAAAGTCAGGATAATACTCTGGACAGCCTGAAACCGATGGGCCACCCACGATCGTCAGCTTTCCTGCCTGATGCGCCAGTTGATTAATTCGATTAATTTGAGGACGCTGAATGTGCATTCCACTTACGATCACAACATCGGCCCACTGATAATCGCTGGGAGTTGTTGCTCGCACATTTTCGTCCACAAATTGCACGTCCCACGCTTGGGGTAAATAAGCGGCCACAATCAACAGACCCTGCGGCGGCATAAAGGCTCGCACATTCCGCATCAAGGGGTAGGCGTGGTGTAGTGTGCCAAACGATCGACTGTATTCAGGAAATACACACAGAACTTTGCGATGGTTTTGTGGCGTATAAAACTTTTGTCTGGACTCAAAAGAAGGGTTAGAAGTCGTCTTTTGGGAAGATGCAAGCAAACCTGTCATTTCGGTTCCTTCTCACACAACAAAGAAGAGGGCTTAGAGGTTTTGGTCAACCTACCCAATTATGAAGTGAACTCCCTTGTTACGCCAGACGCGATCGCCCATTCAATTCCTGACCCCAGTGCAACCTGCCAAAATCTGAGGAGACCGAACCCGAAATGAAGACTACCTGACTGCTTCATCCCTTATCCCTCATCCTTCATCGCAAGTGGATTACCCCAAAAGGGGGAACAGATCATCAAAGTTCTCCCTCATCCCTACTAAAGCGCTCTCCCTTCTGCTGTATCTCGAATCAAAGGCAATCGTTGTTGAATATAAGAATTGAGATAAACGGCGGCTTGATCGTCGATCGGCTGCTGATCTGTAAATTGGTTGAGCAACAACTGCACCAGAGCCGAGTCTTCAAACTGAAGCAGGATAGTGGTTTGGGTC
This sequence comes from Phormidesmis sp. 146-20, assembly GCF_052939475.1. Classification (NCBI taxonomy): domain Bacteria; kingdom Bacillati; phylum Cyanobacteriota; class Cyanophyceae; order Leptolyngbyales; family Leptolyngbyaceae; genus Phormidesmis; species Phormidesmis sp. 146-20. Next base: position 101,430 of record NZ_JBJPHT010000015.1, on the reverse strand, counting down.
GATTCGATCAGTGTCCACAGACGACGAATCATGGTTGGAGTCAGCATAGATTCTGTATCTCTTAAGCTTTTCTTTATATTTACACAGTTTTTCAGTTTGTGGTGAGTTTTGACACAACATTCACGGATCAATACAGAACGACACGACCACGAGAGCAGCGGCTTCAACGCTTACAACGTCTGCATTTCATGGCTTTCGCGATTCACTGATTCAATCCAATAAATCCCAGACTTGTCAACCGCTAAAGAGAGAAATCTCAGCAAGTCTAGTAAGAGATTTTGGACGCTGAACTTTAGACCTTGAACTCTAGATTTTGGAAAAGTAGTTTTAGAGGCCTTTAATTTTCGGTGCCTCGGTCTTCTGTCAAAGGTTCAACGCCTAAAGCTCTTCCGCAGATTTTTCGTAGAATTTGCACTGTTCGCACAGCCCAGCGGGATTAACTGCACAGCGAATCAGTTCAGAATGGGCGTTAAACCGACAGGTAGCATCTCCCAACACCCAACGCCCCTCAAATAAAGTTCGTTCACTCGGACGTTGAGCCACCTGCACATACAGCGCAACTTTGTGAAGATGATAGCGCCCTGCCTTAAGCTGATAGCGATGATGGCGCTCTAAGACTGCGTAAGTTTCGCCCTCCACATCGAGATAGGCTCCTGGTTGAGGTGACCAATCCAATTGCAGCATCTTGATCGTGCGAAGCGGATGCGTCAAAATCAACTCCGTCGGCAGTGAGGGTTGCTCCATAGGGATAGAGGTGTTGTGGCTGACATCAAAGCTTCTTGATGGTATCGCGATCGTTCCCAAGATGACTTTGAGTTTAGATTCTGCACAGAATTAGTGAGGGGTCAGGGGTGAGGCGTAAAGAGCATCCACAAACCCCACTAACAAACCCCACTTTTTTCCTCACTTTTGCGCTACCGTCTCCCATGCCACGGGTTGACCTGCAAGACACCACTGGGTTTGAAGACAACTTTAAACGAAGCCAGCGATTCAGAAGGAGTCGCGTTTGGATCAGCTGGCTTGCTCAGTTGTGGAAGAGGCGTAGCTTTGGTGTTGTCGTTGGCGAGTTGGCTGTCAGGCTCATAGTCAGCGATCGTGCCATCTGCTTTGACCCTGACACGAAACACCAAATCTTTTTCAAACGAAGGCGTTCCCTTCCAGTTTTGGTCGATCTGGTCGTACAGTTTGGGCTGCAAGTTCTCAAGCTGAGACTTTTCTGTAATCTCTACAGGTGATCCCGAAACAGCACTCACCGCTGCCTCCGGACTGGGCAATGCCTCCGGACTGGGAGAAGCCGCCACCTGCGGGCTGGGTGATGTTTCAGGAGCAGGCGAAGTGCTGACAGAAGCCCCTTCCCAGGGAGTCACTTCTAGCTTGCCTTGGGGCGTAAAGATTACTTTGAACTGAGCGATCGGGTCTTGAGACGGCACACTTCCCCCGACTGGCAGGTAGAGCAAATCCAATAGGGGCGTTTGTTTTACCTGGTCGAGTGCGGCTTGATTGTCGGGTTTGTAGCCCACGATCGCGCCATCTTTACCCACGCCGACTCGATAGACCAAATTTTCTGTAAAGGTTGGAGTTGCCTTCCATTTGCTGCTGATTTGATCAGTGAGCTTTTGTCTCAAAGCATCCAACTCTTGAGGGTCGGTGATCGCAGGAGCCGCGTTCAAGGCAGTTTCTAACTGAGCCAGGTCGGGCGAGGCAGTGGCGATCGGGCTAGAAGTCGGACTGGCCGTTGGGCTGGATGTTGGGCTGGGGCTGACCGCAGGACTGGCCGTTGGATTGGGCGAGGCGGTCGAAGTCGGGCATTCTCCAGCCGTCAAACAGGCGGGTTTGTTGACTCTGGGCATGGGCAACGCGAGAAAAGCGATCGCCGCCAGCGCTAATCCAGACACTCCGATCGCCGCTGGAACAGCCTGCTTGGACACAGATTCACGAGACCCGGCATACTTTTTGGGCACTGGGGCCAGATTGAGCGACCAGAACGGTAAGGTTTGGGTATCAGCCACAAACTGGTCGATCGCTTCTACCAGATCAAAGAGTTGAACGGTATTGATATCAACCGCTTGAGCAGAAGTCGTTTTGTGGTCGGCGCTGGGTTCTACACTGATGCGGTGATGGGTGCGGTTGATCCGCTCTAACTTCACAAACGAAGGCTTATCGCTGTAGGTGTGGCGCGGCAAATGGACTCCACTCAAAAATTCTTGAGCATACAAGCTCACCGCCGTCACCAAACTTTCAAAAAACTCACGCCCTCCGCTCAAAGGCTTTTCTTGACCTGGGAGATGGCATTCTGCATTGATCAGCAGAGACATCACGGGACGAAACTCAGTTTGAGCCGCTGCTGCATCAGACAACCCCTCCAAAACCAGGGTGCAATTGGGCAAACTGTACTGGCGCTGGATGGTCATGACACTTCTCCGTCAAACAAGCTGATCCACAAACGCTGTATTCCTGACGTTCCGGTGCAAAACAGCAGTTGTCCGAGCAATTCGAGCGCCAGTTCATTCAGCGTTTCGTCAGAACTGTACGCCATCACGCCCGCACGACGCGAATTCATTCGGCTGCGAAAATGGGCGCGGAAGCGTTCTAAATACTCAGCCAGTCGGAAATGATGATCAGGAGAAAGCTGTTTGTCGCTGAGTTGCTGATAAGCGAGGAGCAATTGGCGAATCAAAACCGTCAGCCGCCTGGCCAGAGAGCAGGTAATCACCACCAGGGCTTTTGCTTCTAGTAAGGTCAAAGGCCGGCGCTGGCTGTAGCGTCTAAAGGGGTTGGTGCTGCGTAATCTCCAGAGAACTACCCGATTTTTGATCACGCTCCGAAGATCTAGATCAGCGGCAACCGCCAAAATTGCTTCTGAGCCACCCAGATCTAACGCCTCGATCGCCAGCAGCAGCAAATCGATCTGTAACCGAGTCCGCCGGGGACAAACACCCTCTGAGACGGGCGGATCGGGCAAACTGTCTAAAATTAGCGGAGTTGTCGGGGCGGATGGACTATTCAACTGCATTACGCTCACGGAAACACTCATTCCAATTGCGAGTAGGGGGTCTGTCGAAGGCGATCGGAAAACAAAAGTCGTCAATCTGGATACAGATTAATTTCTCAAAGTTCCTGTTTCCAGGCTGGGCAATTTGGCTCAACAATTAACCCTAGTGGCTCAACATCCAGAAGCATTCTACCGAAATCAGGATCTCAGGTGAAAAATCCTGGAAATTAACGAGAATCCTTGCCATTTGTTAGTCAACAATTTAAGAAGGAGCCTGCGCCCATGCCAATTTAGCAGCAGAAACGTTAAAATTCCGAACTATATTGCAGAGTGCCTCGTTTAGAAGAACATCTAACCCACGTTTGAGGGATTAGAACGTCCAACATTCAATTCTAAGGTTTCTTTGAAAATACGTGTAAAAAATATTCAGAGATAGGTGGATTCATTTACTCATTCCCGATTGATCGGTGCAGCAGAGATGGGAGAATAGAAAAATTGGGTCGAATAGGGACGTAGCTCACTTCGTACCTACAGCCAAGTTGATAGGAAATAGGGAAATGCTCAAACGATTCGTCGCGGTATTGCTGGTGGTCTTTAGTCTCGGTTTGCAGGGCTGTGTGTCGGGAGTCGGAGGCTTAAAAAGCTTTGCAGACAGTACGGATGGCTATCGGTTTTTGTACCCCAACGGTTGGTCGCAGGTGCAGGTTGCCAACGGCCCGGATGTGGTGTTTCACGATATTATCCAGCCGACGGAGAATGTCAGCGTTGTGATCAATCCTACGCAGGGTCAGAAAAAACTGACGGATCTGGGGACTCCGAGTGAAGTGGGCTATCGATTGGGCAAGAGCGCGATCGCCCCTCCTGATTCGGGACGCACCGCTGAGTTAGTCAATGCTGAACAGCGCGAAATGGGCGACAAGCTCTATTATTTGCTGGAATATGTGGTCAAGCTCCCTAACAATCAAGAGCGGCATAATTTGGCAAGCGCAACCGTTTATCGAGGCAAACTCTACACCTTTAACGCTTCGACCCCCGAAGACCGCTGGGACAGAATGAAGGATCTGCTGCAATTGGCGGTGAAGTCCTTTTCGGTTGATTAGTGGTTAGTGATACGTCTAGGCGATTTGGTCATGGATTAGAAAGCGATCGGTGACGGGCGGTTTGTAGAATTGTACAGATAGCCCGTTTGTTTTTAGCTGACATTTTTGTATGAGCCTGCCCCAATTTGTCCTGGCTTCTGCTTCTCCTGCTCGACGGCGACTGCTGCAAATGGTGGGGATTGAGCCGATCGTTCACCCTAGCGATTTTGATGAATCTCAGATCCAGTCCAGCGATCCGGCTGAGTTGGTGAAGATTTTGGCAGAACAAAAGGCTGCAACTTCGATGCGATCGCTCTGGGACAAGCGGGGAGAGTTGCAGTTAGCAGGAATCGGACGGCTGTTTTCTCGCACTCCGGGCGTAATTTTGGGATGCGATTCTGTCCTATCTATCCAGGGAGAAATTCACGGTAAGCCCGCCAATCCTAATGAAGCGATCGCGCGTTGGCAAAAGATGCGCGGCCAGGTAGGCGAACTCTACACAGGTCACGCTTTGTTTGCACCCTATTCTGAACATGGGCTGTTGGTGCCCCAAGCGGCGATCGTGCGGGCCCAGGTGACGCGCGTTTTTTTTGCAACTGTGAGCGATCGTCAAATCGCCGCCTATGTCGCTACTGGGGAGCCGCTCAGTTGTGCTGGATGTTTTGCACTAGAAGGGAAGGGAAGTCTGTTTATCGAAAAAATTGAGGGTTGTCATACAAATGTCATTGGGTTGAGTATGCCGCTTCTTAGACAAATGCTGGCAGAATTGGGGCATGACGTAACGGACTTTTGGGCATCTTGAGTTTTGAAGATCTTAAGTTTAAGGATCTTAAGTTTAAAGATTTCACCAGTTCCTCGAATCAATACTTAGACTGGTAGCAATTCAGAATCCTGGTATGACTCAACCGTGACCGCGATGAACCGTCCGCCCGCTAGTTTCTCTAACTTTCGCTCTGATGTATTACACAACACATACTTAGGGCAGATCTGTGGTTCTCAACAGTTGTTTCGCGATCGCTATGAGATTCACAAGATTTTGGGCAGAGGCGGGTTTGGCGTAACGTTTTTGGCGCGCGATCGCAAACTGCCAGCCCAACCCTGGTGTGTGATCAAGCAACTGTGCCCCAAAGTCCAAGATCCTGCTTCTCTCAAAAAGGCTCGCCAACGGTTTGAGCAGGAGGCCAAAACCCTCAGTAAGCTGGGTTGTCATTCTCAAATTCCGCAACTGCTGGACTACTTTGAGGTAAATGGCGAGTTTTATCTAGTGCAGGAATATATTCGCGGCAGCACATTGAATAAAGAAGTGCGGCGATCGGGCTTATTTTCAGAAGCAGAAGTCAAAGATTTTTTGGTGGAGTTTTTGCCGCTGTTGCAGTACGTTCACAAAAATCGCGTCATTCATCGAGACATCAAGCCGCCCAATCTGTTGCGCTGTGAAGACGACGGACGGCTGGTATTAATCGATTTTGGAGCGGTCAAAGAACGGATTATTGGCATTGAGCAGTCCAGCGTTCGCACTTCAACTCAGTTTGTGGGTACGGTTGGGTTTGCGCCGCCAGAGCAGTTGTCGATGCGTCCTTTGTTTGCCAGCGATGTGTATGCGTTGGGCATGACCTGTCTCTATTTGTTGACGGGCAAGGCTCCTCTAGAGTTTGAGTACGAATTTACGACGGGTGAGGTGAAGTGGCGCGGTCTGGTGCGAGTCAGCGACCATTTTGCAAAAGTTTTGGACAAGATGCTGAGGATTTCTCCTCGCGATCGCTACCAATCTGCCGAAGAAGTGCTGCGATCGATCGAACTAGAACCCTACCTCGATCATCTTTTGCCCTGCATGACGAGTCAGCCTCGCTCCTCCAGTGGTCTGCCATCGACCAACAATCAGGGCTACATTCCCCCTTTGATTCGGACGGCGATCGCGATTCGCGAGTGGCAAGAGCGTTTGCAAGCGAGACGAGAACTCCAGGCGGCGATCGAGCAGTTGTCTTCGGAAGGGTGATTGCAGGGGTTTGTCGGGTAGGGCGATTGCGCTTTCAGTGCATTCACATTGTTTCAAACTTCTGTGATCGCACACTTTACGACTTTTTTGCGGTTTTGGAGCGGCGCGATCGTGGTTTTGGCTCCGATTTGGCGGGCTGTTCAGACTGCGCTTCAGAATTCACCAAGACAGAGGGCGTTTCTCGAAGTGTGGCGGCTTGAGCCAAGAGCGATTCTGCAAACGCATAAGCTGCCCCATCCGTGGAGCCATTGTGGTCACCGTTAGACTGTCCACCCGCCAATTGAGCCAATTCTTGCTGACGCTGCTGGCGATCGAGTTGATTCACCCTGACCACCGTTCGCACCTCTGAAGCGGTAGCCAAAGGTTCAGACATCGAATCAGCACTCGACCCATTCTGCGCTGCTTTTTTCTGTTTTTTGGTTCCCGTTCCCGAATGCCCGTTGCCCAGATCGATCACCTGCTTGTCTACATGAAAGTGCTGGTCGGCCATCGCCGCAACGATCGGCTGGTGAGTCACACAGAGAACTTGATGATGACGGCTGAGTTGATGGAGTTTTTCGGCGATCGCCTGGGCTACTCGTCCCGAAACGCCAACATCAATTTCGTCAAAAACCAGCGTGCCCACCGATTCGACTTGAGAAAAGCAGGCCTGTAGCGCCAAAAGAAAGCGACTCATCTCACCGCCAGAAGCGGTCTCCGTCAAAGGTTGCAACGGTTCACCAGGGTTGGGGCTAAACAGATAGGTGATGCGATCGGCTCCTCCGGGTGTGGGAGCGATCGACGTAATGCCGACTTGAAACTGCACTTTCTCCATTGCGAGAGGTTTGAGTTCGGCGATCAGGCGATTTTCGAGATCTTGGGCGGCCGTCTGTCGCAGTTGGGTGAGTTTCTCGCAGGTTTGAGTCAGGTCAGCTTTGCGCACTTCGGCTGTTTTTTCCAGATCTTCGAGCGATTGTCCGGCTCCGGTGATCTCTTCGAGTTCGGTTTGGAGAGACTGTTGAAGGGCGATCGCTTCCCCCAAGGTCGGGCCGTATTTTCGGCAAATTTGTTTGAGTTCGATGATGCGCTCTTCGACTTCTTGTAAACGTTGAGGATCGGTTTCTAAATCGTCTCCGTAGGCGTTGATTTCTTGCCCTGCTTCTTGCACTTGAGCCAGCGCCGACGTGACTAGTTCCAAAATCGGCCGAAGCTGTTCGTCGTAGCGCAACATATCTGTCAGCAGCGATTCAGCCTTAGCCAACAGATCAGAACACGCCTTGTCTCCGGTTTCATTTTGATAGAGTGCCTGATACACCTGATAGCTTTGCTGCTGTAGCTCGACGCTGTGTCCAAGACGTTTGCGTTCTTGTTCAAGCTGCTCCAATTCATCAGGATCGCTCAAACTGGCTGCATTCAATTCACGAAGCTGATACTCAAATAAGTCAAGCTGTTGCAGGCGTTGCTGCTCGGACTGGCGACGTTTCTCTAGCGCTTGAGAGGCTTGCTGGTAGAGAGAATATGCCGCGCTAACTTTTTCTCGCTGTTTGAGCAAAGCGCTACCGCCAAAACTGTCTAGCCAATCGCGCTGTAATCCAGGCTGACCCAGTTGCACCGTTTGCCCTTGGGCGGTGATTTCAACCAGACGATCGCGCAGCGACTCCATTTGCTGTTTGTTGACGAGAATGCCATTCACCCGCGATCGATTGCGAGCGGGACTGGCCACAATTTCTCGACTACAGATTAGAGAATTGCCCTCGATCGGCTCAATTTGCTCTTTAGACAACCACGCTTCAAGACTGGGATCAAGCTGAAATGTGGCTTCGATCGCCGCCCGGTCTGCCCCAGTACGCACGGCTCGACTGGTAACTTTGCCACCAAGGGCTGCGTCGATCGCGTCTAAAATAATCGATTTTCCTGCACCCGTCTCCCCGGTCAAAACGTGCAAGCCTGAACCAAACTCCAGTTCTAGCTGGTCAATCAACGCAAAATTTTCGATCCGCAAAGACAGCAACATGGGCAACTTTCAGGCTGAGGGCAAACCGTCGATCGATCCAATGGTTGATCCATCCGAATCTAACAAGCGATTTTTGTCTGTAAAAAGCTTTTCTAGAGCAATTTGGGCCGTGCAGGCACCTAACTTTATGTTAACTGTCACCGAACGTCTGAAGACTTCTTTTTAGTGCGGCTGATAGTAAATTTGTCCTAAACCCAGGGAAGAGGACGTTTCAGGCTTTTTGAAGAGGGAGAATCTCGCGATCGGCGCTAACTTGAGAAAAGTTGAATCCCGACAGGGCAGTTTTCCTGATCAGATCGTTCGGAAATCCAGAAGGCTCAATTGCTTTCGGATTCGTGAAGAAATGATTAACTGGAATCAGGAGAATGTTCCTCTAGAGTTGTTACAATACTTCACATAAGGCTTATCTGGTTTCCACTCATGAATGTCACGAACGTCAAGCCTGCTTCTGCTGAACCCGCGATCGCTCCCTCTTATGGTGCTGATTTTGAATCAAGCTTGCCGATCGTCTTGACTCAAGAGGAACTTAGACCGACGTTGGCTCAATTGCCAGCTTTGCAGTATGACCCAGACGTGATTGCGGCTGAATATCGCCAGCGTCCTTTGAGCGTCTGGGGTCGAGCGCTGAGTATCTTTTTGCCGTTTCTAGTGTTTGGTCTGCGGTTGTGGGTCGATCGCTTCACAGGCAATCAAAATAATCAGCAAAAGCAAGCGGTTCATCTGAGAGAAATGCTGACTCGATTGGGGCCAGCTTTCATCAAAATTGGACAAGCGCTGTCTACTCGCCCCGACCTGGTGCCCCCTGATTATCTAGAAGAACTCACCAAGCTACAGGATCAGTTGCCTCCCTTTCCCAACGAGATTGCCTTTCAGTTTATTGAGGAAGAATTGGGCGATCGTCCTGAAGTGATCTACGCAGAATTGAGCGCGTTGCCGATCGCCGCCGCTTCTTTAGGACAGGTTTATAAAGGCAAACTCAAGACTGGGGAAACCGTTGCGGTTAAAGTTCAGCGCCCCGGACTGGCCCAAAATATCGCACTGGATATGTACATCCTTAGAGGATTGGCGGTCTGGGCGATGAAAAATATTAAGCGTGTCAAGAGTGATCTTGTAGCCATCACCGACGAGCTTGCGACCCGCATCTTTGAAGAACTGGACTACACCCAGGAAGGCCGCAACGCCGAGCGGTTTGCTGAACTCTATGGGCACATGCCAGAAATCTACGTTCCTCAAATCTATTGGCAGTACACGGGTCGGCGCGTTTTGACAATGGAGTGGATCACCGGAACCAAGCTCACTCAGTTAGACGAAATCAAAGCGCAGGGCATCGATCCCACTCACTTAATCGATTTAGGAGTCCAGTGTTCGCTGCGGCAGTTATTAGAAAGTGGGTTTTTTCATGCCGATCCCCATCCAGGCAACCTGTTAGCGATGGCTGACGGACGACTCGCCTACCTGGATTTTGGCATGATGAGCGAAATTAAGCCTTATCAACGGTATGGATTAATCGAAGCGATCGTTCACTTGGTCAATCGAGACTTTGAAGGTCTGGCCAGAGACTATGTAAATTTAGAGTTTCTCTCGCCGACGACCGATCTGAGTCCGATCATTCCCGCCCTGGCTGAAGTCTTTAATGATGCGTTGGGGGCAAGCGTTGCCGAAATCAACATCAAAAGCATTACCGATAAGCTGTCTGGTCTGATGTATGACTATCCGTTTCAGGTTCCGGCATTTTTTGCGCTGATTATTCGATCGCTCGTTACCCTGGAAGGCATTGCGATTAAAGTTGATCCCGACTTTAAAGTTCTGAGTAAAGCCTATCCCTACGTGGCCAAGCGATTGCTGACCGATCCGGCTCCCGAACTGCGGCTCTCTCTGCGCGATCTGTTGTTCAAAGACGGTAGCTTTCGCTGGAATCGATTAGAAAACCTGCTGAAGAACGCCCGCAGCAACCAGGATTATGATCTGGATCTGGCAATCAACCAGGCGGCTGACTTCTTATTTTCTGAGCGAGGCGACTTTATTCGCAACAATCTAGTCAATGAGATTATCAAGGGACTGGATACGATCGGGCAAACCGTGTGGCACAACTTAACCTACGGTTTGCGGGAGCGCGTTGGGCTGACCGTGGAGCGCCCTGCCATTCCTTCCGAAAATCAGCAAACCCTCGATCATCTCAAGCGCGTCTGGAATATATTGCAGGAAACGCGCGGATTTGACCAGAACAAAGTGCTTTTATTAGTGCCTCGACTATTAGCCAGACCCGAAACTCAGAAAATGGGACAACAGGTTGTGGGTGGACTTGCTCAGAGAGTGGCTGTTCGGCTTCTCCGCGAGTTCTTATTAGCGAACCAGCCAGATGTTCATAACGGTCACCCAATGCCCTTACCTGCATTGCCTGCCGCGAAAGGTTAGGCGTTTCTCCACTAAAAGCAAGTTGCTTGGTGTCGGCTTCAATTAACCTACAGTAGGGGTAGTGCTTCTGTGACTGCCCTTATTTTTTAGGTGAATCGGACTCTGGAGGCGGGTTGATCGGATCAGAAGAACGATCGAGTTCTTGTTTTTTGGACTCTAGCTGCTGGGCCAAAGACTCAAGTTCCTGTTTTTTGGACTCTAGCTGTTGAGACAAAGACTCAAACTGCTTCTTTTCGCGCTTCAGATCTTCTTCGAGGGATTGAATTTGTTCTCGGCGGGCTTCAAGTTCTAGGGCGCGGCGATCGAGTTCTTGACTTTGAAGGGTGAGAGATTGTCTCCATTGCTCGGCGCGTTCGGTTTCTTGATGCAAAAAGGCGGGTGTAACCCCGTTAATCAAAAACTTTTGTACGAGATCGACCACCCAGTCCTTAGCATTTTGGATGCTGAGAACCTGTTGAGTATTGGACAGCTCGACCAGAACGAGCATATTTTCGCTGTAGACGTTTGCTTCTGATGCCAGGATTACTTCTTCTTCAGCATTAACGACCCAGATGTTTTCAGACTTCTGAGTTGCCAGCAAGTGTAAACCTGCCTTACCTAAATAGCCTTTTTTTTGAACTTGAGCCAAGTGCAGCATTACTTGTTCTCTCTACTTGTCTCTGTTGGGAACCACAATAAGAGTAATGTCTCCACCTCTGCAATGGAGGGTCAACCAGTTGCGAAGCTGTCTGTCTAGAATTTTATACCTTGGTAACGAAATAAAAAGTCGATCTGCCTTTAGATTACATTCTCAAGAGTCTTGTGTCGCAAGGCAGCAGTCGAAAGACAGAGAACAGCAAGGTCAAGTGGCGATCGCGCTATGCAAAATAGTATAACGCCACTCTAGACCGTCTGCTGTCATAGAAACTTGTTAGCCACAGGTTCAGAATGCCCTGAATAAAGGTCAGTTCGACACGGGTTTTCGCTTTGCTGTTGAGTGCTTCTACGCTGCAACTCCCTGGTTCTGGAAGCTTCGGGATGACAAAGGCGAAAAATTTCATCAAATTGAAATCTCTTTATTCGAGCCGATCGAGTTTTGCCCGTAGAATCTCCGCTTGCTTTTGGGCTTCGGCTAGAGCGTCTCGCGCAGCTTGCACGACTTCAGGAGGAGCTTTGTCTACAAATTTAGAATTGCTCAATCTTGCAGACAGGGCGTGAATCTCGGCTTCCACTCTATTGAGATCTTTCTCAGTTTTGGCCCGCATTGCCACGAGATCTACTAAACCTGCCAGCGGAATTGAGACTTGTACCGTGCCGACAACGCCAACGATCGTTTGCTCTGACTCCCCATCCACTGGAGAGGGTGCGATTTCGATCACTTGAGGCAGAGGGGACAGAGATTCTCCAACAATTTCGGTTTTAAGCTGTTGAATTTGGCGTGATAAGTGCTGACGATCGCTCCGACTCAGCAAGTTTCTCCGCGCAAACCAAACGCTGTAGGCGATCCCGACCAATTCAGTGAAAGTGGGTAACAGCGGAACTTGATGAATGCCTTCGACAATGCCGCCCAGGAGTTTGAGGGTGATCAGGGTCAGGAGAATGAGTCCGATCGTCGAGAGAAACCGCCGATTTGTTTGAAGGAAGGACTCAACGCCTGTAAAAATCGTCTCCTCAGATTCAGAAACCTGCATTGTCTGAGTCTGAGTCTGAGTCAGAACATCGGGCTGGTTGACGGTCAGCGTCTTGACTTTACACAGGTCTTGAATGTAGGACTGACCCGCGATTAAAATCTGCTCTTCGGACGGACTCTCTGTTTGCAAAAAGGCATCAATTTTGGCTCCGGGCTTGATGTCTGCCTCGGCTCGCAGGTTACGAATTGTGCGAATCGTGCCAATGAGCAGGTCAAACTGCTGCTCTAGAGCAGCGTCAATCCAGGCGGGATCGGGCACTGGATAAGACTGGAGCGCAAGGGCTTTTCCCGACGATTCCTCAGTTTGAGTCAGGGTGTGCCAGATTTCCTCGGTAATGTGCGGCATGAAGGGGTGCAGCAGTTTCAAAATGCCTTCTAAAACCTGGGCGATCGTTTGTTGGGCAACCCTGCGAGAAGTCGCGTTCTCACTTTGAAATCGAGGTTTGACGAGTTCGATATACCAGTCGCAAAAATCGCCCCAAATGAATTCATACAGCAGTTTGGCTGACTCGCCCAAGCCGTAGTTGTCGAGATTGTCTCGAATCTGTTGAGAAATCTGGTTAAAGCGCGAGAGAATCCAGCGATCGCTCAGTTCTAATTGGTCGAAATCTGGTAGCCCTAACTGTTCTGGCGATTTGCCGTCCAGATTCATCAACACAAACCGCGAGGCGTTCCACAATTTGTTGGTGAAGTTGCGTGACGCTTCAACAGAAGCCGACTCATCCGTTTTGCGGTTATATTCTAATCGAATGTCCTGCCCTGCTCCGGTGACTTCGCGAATCAGCGTGTAGCGCAGCGCATCTGTTCCATACTTGTCGATCAAAATCAGGGGATCGATGCCATTGTTGGCAGATTTAGACATCTTTTTGTTGTTTTCATCCCGCACCAGCCCGTGAATGTAAACTGTTTGGAAGGGCATTTTGTCTGTGAAGTGTTTGGCCATCATTGTCATCCGGGCGACCCAGAAGAAAATAATGTCAAAGCCTGTGACCAGCGTGGTAGTGGGATAGTAGCGATCGAAATCAGCCGTCTCTTGCGGCCAGCCCAGCGTCGAGAAGGGCCACAAACCAGCAGAAAACCAGGTATCCAATACGTCAGGATCTTGCTCTAGCTGAACGGTTTCACCAAATATCGCGATCGCTTTCTTTCTAGCCTCTGTTTTATCTCGCGCCACCATAAACGGGGTTTCATCGGTGATCACTCCGCCCGTTTCACTCACGGCATACCACGCGGGGATCTGATGCCCCCACCACAGTTGGCGAGAGATGCACCAGTCTTTCAGGCTGACCAACCAGTCTCGGTAAACTTTTGTCCAGCGATCGGGCACAAATCGCGGTGAAGATTGCTGATCCAAATCAGCTAAAGCCCGTTCTGCAAGGGGACGAATTTTGACAAACCATTGGGTCGAAAGCAGCGGCTCTATCGGAACTTTGCCACGATCGCTATAGGGAACCGTGTGCTTGTAATCCTCAATTTTGACTAACAAACCTTCTGCGTCGAGCCGCTTGACCACATTTTTGCGGGCGACGAAGCGATCCTGCCCCTGAAACTCTCCAGCGTTTTCGTTGAGCGTGCCGTCTTTGTTCAAAATGTTGATGAACTGCAAATTGTTGCGCTTGCCCATCTCAAAATCGTTGGGATCATGGGCCGGAGTCACTTTCACGCAGCCCGTTCCAAAGCTGGGATCGACAAATTCATCGCCAATGATCGGAATTTCTCGATACACCAAAGGCAAAATCAGCGTTTGACCGATTAAATGTTTGTAGCGATCGTCCTGCGGATTAACGGCCACTGCGGTATCGCCCAACATCGTCTCCGGTCGGGTTGTCGCCACTTCGACATAGCCATCCCCATCCAAAAGCGGATACCTGAAATGCCAGAGATGACCGTTGACTTCTTGGTTTTCGACTTCGAGATCAGAAACAGCAGACTGACTCGCTGGGCACCAGTTGACCAAATATTTGCCCCGATAGATCAGCTTTTCTTCATAGAGCATAGCGAAAGCATCCAGCACCGCTTTTGATAGCCCTTCGTCCAGGGTGAATCGTTCGCGTGACCAATCGACCGAAACGCCCAGTCGCCGCAGTTGGTTGACGATCGTTCCCCCAGATTCGGCTTTCCACTTCCAAGCGCGATCTAGAAAAGCGTCTCGCCCCAAATCTTGCCGCGTCTTGCCTTCTGCCTTAAGCTGCCGCTCTAAAATCGTTTGCACTGCAATACTGGCGTGATCCGTTCCTGGAAGCCAGAGTGTGTTGCGTCCGATCATGCGGTGATAGCGTACCAACACATCGATCAGCGAACTTTCAAAAGCGTGACCCATGTGCAAGCTACCCGTGACGTTGGGCGGCGGGATCACAACACAGTAAGGCTCACCGGATGCGTTGGGGTCAGCTTTAAAGACTTGATGTTCTTCCCAAAATTTCTGCCACTTGGCATCGGCACTGGCGGGATCGTACTGGCTGGACAGCATGGGAGGCGTTGCGGTCATGGAAGGACTGGGGGCGTTTTTGCGTATTTAGCCATGATAAACCGGGAGGAGGCAAAGGGCGTGAGGTGAGGGTTAGTTTGCGGTTCCTGATTTGGTCTATTTTTTTGGTCTATTTTGTAGATTATTTTGGAAACTGGTTGGCACAGAGAATTTCGATCGCTTGATCTCCCGAAATTAGACGCTTGAGAACGACTTGACCGATCGCGTTTTCTGGAGTCACGGTCACCGCAACCGGAGTTGGCTTGACTTCGACCATAAGAACAGCATCTTCAACGCGGTAAAGCCAGAGTTTTTCGTTGTTTTCCCAGATGCATACGGTCATTTGCTCGATTTGGGGCTTGCGTCTCCAGGCGATTTCGTTCCAAAGTCCGCCAAGTTCCCAGACGCGACCGACTTCCCACCCCTCCGAAAGGAAAAAATACTTCATGCAGATTGCGTCAACAGGCTGATAATTTGCTGTTCACCTTAGCGTGAAATGCCTGACCTCTCAGCAGATTGCACCAAATTTCGTAATGAGTCGGCGAGTCTGAAAGTTGTTTGTAAAGAGAATGTAAAAATACTCCCGATCGATTTGCGCTCTCCAGCTTTCTAGTAGCCATCTTCAAAGTTCCTGCAATCGTTTTAATCATGGGATGAGGTACAGGTCTTTCTGTGATGATGCGAGAAATTTATTCAGCAAGGCGACTCACTTTAATTCAGGCTTGCTGAAATCGCATCTATGGAGATAATGGTGTCTTGTCTTGCGCCATTGGTGAAGAATGCTGACCTGGTTGCCTAAAACAACAGAAATTCGGCGGCTTAAGTGGGTCATTCTCTTGGGAGTAATTTGCTTGAGCTTTGCGGTATGGCTGTTTGCTCAACCGGGAGTCAGTCAGGAAGTGGACGCGCTCAAACAGCAGCAGCAACAGATTGATCAACAGCGATCGTTGATTCAAAAAGAGCGCGATCGCTTACAAAAACTCGAACAGTCTGCCCAAACCAACCTCAAAGGACTTCGCAAAAATATTCAGGCGACGGCGGCTCAGATTCAACTCGGCGAAGCCAGACTCAACACGGCCACTCAGCAACTCAAAAAGCTAGAAGTTTCGCTAGAAGCGACCGAGAAGATTTATCGCACTCGCCAAAGTTCGACGATTTCTCGCCTTCAGTTTCTTCAGCGTCAGCAAGGAAGTCGCGGGTGGGCGGTATTGTTGCAAAGTCGCAATCTGAATGATTTTCTCGATCGCCGCTATCAACTCAAGCGGATCTTTCAAGCCGATCGCAAAATTCTCGTTAGCCTGAAGACGGATGCCGATCGCCTCGATCGCAAGCGTAGCCAGATCGAACAGCAAAAAAACGACATTGCTCTCCTGACTCAACAGCTACTCGCTCAAAAATCAGAATTTGAGGCACAGGCTGATTATCAAAAACAAGTCGTGGAGCGATTAAAGAGCGATCGCAGTGCCCTCGAAGCTGCCGAAGCGCAACTGGCTCAAGATTCTAAAAATATTGGTGAACTGATTCAAAAACGAGTCGCCGCAGCCCGTGCCAAAGACGGCATTGTAGTGCTAGGAACGGGCGTGATGGGCTATCCCAGTGATGGCGAAATTACGAGCAGCTTTGGGTGGCGAGTGCACCCGATTTTGGGCTATCAGCGCTTTCATTCGGGGGTTGACTTTGGAGCGGACTATGGGAGTGTGATTCGAGCGGCCGATCGCGGAGTCGTGATTTTTGCGGGCTGGTACGGCGGCTATGGAAACGCAGTAATCATCGACCACGGCAACAATATCACCAGCCTTTATGGACACTCCAGCGAACTCTACGTCTCAGAAGGGCAGTCGGTCGAACGAGGACAGCCGATCGCCGCCATTGGCTCAACCGGACTCTCAACCGGGCCACATTTGCACTTTGAAGTCCGGCAAGCCGGAGAGCCTGTCGATCCGATGGCTTACTTTTAACCATTGCCCTCATCAAAATTGCGGAATGTTGAGTTTTTTGTAGAGATAGCGAGTTGCGATCGAAAGTTTTTACTTTCTGTCCACTTTGAGGATTAGAATGATGAGCCACTGACCGGAAGGCAGTTGTTTTAAAGGTGAATTTGATCCGAGTCTTTCGCTTCGCTAATCAGCACTTCTGCCCCCCAAGCTGCCAATTTTGGCGGACTTTCAGAAAAGATCTCTGGTTCAAAGTTCCTGACTGGTGGGAATTTGGAGGCGTTCTCAGAGTCGCAAGCAAAGCGAAAGATGGAATTGAATTCTCGTCAAAAAAGGTGTGAGCGCAGATGGACTTTGTGACAATGACCAAAATTCACCACCATGAACGCGCAATTGAGACCGTCCCAGCAGAGTTTGAACACGCTGGGGAGCCTACTAATGGGCGCAGCAATCTTGTTTGCTTTGCCTGCCCAACCTCAAATGATCGTGCCTCAAGCTACCGCCGCCGCTAGAGTCAAACAGCGCGAACAGCAGGTACAGCAGATTCGTCCCGATCGCTACGACCTCACTCGCTACCCCGTCACCGACGCAAACGAACGCTACTGGCGCAATCTCCTCTGGTCAACCGCGATCACCGAACCTCAATCCGCCGTAGTTGACAAGACGATCGCTCAGATTCTCTCGCTCACGACTCGACGGGGACTTTCTAGCGCCCAAACCAGAACGGTCGAAATGGCGATGCAGGTGGGCACTCAGCTTTATCTGAGCAATCCGACTCAGTACGAAAGCATCCAGCAGCAGTTTCAGCAAACCATTGAACGGAGCAGCAACGCAGAATGGGCGGCGATGTCGCTGTCAGCTTTGGCGCAGAGCGGTGCAGAGCGTGAACCTCGCAAACAGTGGAGCGATCGTCTTCAACAACGCTTTCCTCAATGGCGCAACAATCCGCATTTATTCACAACGCTGCAAGCGGCCAGTAGCCTCGATCGTCCCCGCACGACCCCGCCCCTCAAAGATTTGCTCAACTGGACGATCGCCCCTGGTCAGCTTCAGATGTATGTAATCTGTCGCCCCGATCGCGGTACGCTCTGCCAAACGGTTCTAAAAGATCGTCGCGGTCAGTTTGTGCGAGAAAAAGGGGAATTGTGGTCAGCGCCACTATTGACGCGATCGCTACATGGGTTAGCCAGCATCTTTACTCGTGGGCAAACGCCTCAAGGCATCTATCGCATTGAGGGCAGCATTCCTCAACCAGATACCGAATTTTTTAGAGCCTATGGCACCTTTCCACTGGTCAATTTGTTTGTGCCGTCTGAGCCGGGAGTGAAAGCGTTCTTGCCCGATCGTCCCGGTCAGATTCGCGGATTGTCAGCCTATCGATCGCTTCTGCCTCCTTCGTGGCGCAATGATCTGGCGATGCAGCAAAGCTATTGGGCAGGGAGAGTGGGTCGCGGGCTATTTAGAATTCATGGCAGTGGAGAAGCGCCCACTTTTTTTACCAACAACAGTCGCTATCCCGCAAGCGCTGGGTGGAATCCGACGATCGGCTGTCTCTCGGCTTTAGAGCTTTATGATCAGACCGGGCAACTTCAGCAGGCAGACATGCCCAAAATTTTGAATGTGCTCACAGCGACGGGTGGACGAAACTTTACAGGGTATTTAATCGTGGTAGAAGTTCCGGATTTAGCCAACAAACCCATTGCGATCGAGGAAATTGAGGCGATCGTAAATCCGTAAGTTTTGCTGAAATTCATCGAATCTTGTCAATCGGTTGCAAATTACGCCAATTTGCGGACTTGATCGAAAAGATTTGGGCGATGTGACCCATAGCACCTCAAAATCGCCCCAAAATCAGTTAGATCTAGCAGTGAAGTTGCTGAAACTGATTATGAACTTTTCTCGCTGGACAAAGTTTCTTCCTTTAAAACGCGGGCCGCTAAAATCCAGATGGAACCGATTCATTCTCATCAGCCTTCCGCTCTTTGTGCTGACGATCGCCCTCACCGTCTCATCGTCAAATCGGCTACTGGTGAATGGCATGTCTCAGGTGCCAATGTTCAACCTTGCCGGATTAAATCCTCTAGCTGCCAAAACATTCTCCCCGATTCTCTCTAGCTTTGACATTTCGCTGAAGTCTTTGTGTCGTCAAGGCAACTCGCTGGGCTATCAAGCGGCTACCGCGATCGGCGATCGTTCGATTCGCGATGCTAATTCGAGCGGCAGTTTAGAACCCCTTGCCCCCGACTGGAAAGACAAGCTCTCGGCTCCTCCGTTTCCCCAAATTCACGGGCGGGCGCGTTTGGCAAAAGTTCCGGTGATGATGTATCACGACATCATTGCCGAAAAGCAAGTTTTCTTTGACGTTACGCCCGAAGAGTTTGAGTCTGCGTTGCAGTTGATTCAAAAAAATGGGCTGACTCCGATTAGTTTGGATCAGCTTGTCGAGCATTTAAAGACGGGAATCCCGCTGCCCAAAAAACCGATCGTTCTGACTTTTGACGACGGCTATCAGGGTCACTACAAATTTGTCTATCCGTTGTTAAAGAAGTACGGCTATCCGGCTGCGTTTGCGATCTACCCTGCCAAAGTCGGGACGACAAAGGGACGATCAAGTGTCACCTGGGAGCAACTGCGCGAAATGGTTGCTGACCCGTTGGTAACGATCGCTTCTCACAGCGTGACCCATCCTCTCGATTTGCGGGCACTGTCTGATGAGCAACTCAAAAAAGAACTGGTCGAGTCAAAAAGTACGCTAGAGAAAGAACTGGGACAAGCGATCAAGTATTTTGTCTACCCATCGGGCAAAAATGACGATCGCGTGCAGCAAGGCATTCAGCAAGCTGGGTACGAAGCCGCCTGGACAATGAATGATGAAGAAACTCGGTTTGCAGAAGATTCAGAAAATTTGCTGACCATCGATCGTATTGGTCAGTCCGAGTTAGCTCAAGTCATCGAAAAAGCCGATGGTGGCCCGCCGCTCACCTTTTTGGGCAACAGCGCCCTCAACTTCTACGCCCCCGTGGAATTGACTCGCAAGACTTCTAGCCAAGTGCCGCTAATTTTTGCATCGGGTGGCAGACCGATCACGATTCACGCAGACAGCCGCTACCAGGTTTCTGAAATTATTGAGGGGACGAGTGCGATCGCGGCCGTCGATGGCGGATTTTTCTCACTCGAATCGGTAGATTCCAATATTATGATTGGCCCCGTTTTTAGCCAAAAGACAGGAAAATTTGTGCCAGGAAATCCCAAAGAACTGCCGTTGCTGAAAAACCGTCCTCTGGTCTTGATCAACGCCGACACGGTGAAGTTTATTCCCTTTGACCACACCCGTCACAACACACAAGCTGCGATGGAAGCCGAACTGCCTGGGTTGACCGATGCCTTTGTTGCGGCGGGTTGGTTGGTTAAAGACGGGCAGCCTCAAGACGCTCAATCCTTTGGCAAGCTATATGGATTTGATGCAGAGCGCGATCGGGCCTTTTGGGGCGTAGATTGGGCCGATCGTCCTGTAGTGGGCGTTTCTGGCGATTATGTCAACTCGGTCAAATTTGGGGAAGCGCTGAGTCGGGCGGGTTTGCGAGATGCGATCATGCTTGATTCGGGGGCGAGTGCGTCTCTGGCTTACCAGGGCGAATCGATGATGGGCTACACGCCGCGTCCGGTGCCCCATGTCGTCGCGCTATTGCCCTCTGAGCCAGTCGAGACAGCTTGTGATGTGACCTCTCAAAAGCCTTGATTGCAGGTGAATTTGATCAAATCCTTCGCCGCGATTTTCTGTTCAAGAACGCCTCCTAAATTCCCGCTGGGACTTTGAAACTAGAGATCTTGTCTGAAAGTCTCTCAGAATTGGCAGTTTGGGGGGCAGAAGTGCTGAACACCGCAACGAAAAGACTTTATCTGCCATTTCTGACATTCATCAGGTCTAGCAAAACGACTTCGAGTTGTTCGGTGGCTATGATTTGGCTGAATTTTGAAAGGGCGCGTTGTTGTCCCGCTTGGGCGATCGCTCCCCACCTTTCTCGATCGTTCACCAGCGACGATAGCACTTCTGCCAACTCAAACGGATTCTCTGACTCAAATAGCAAGCCGTCCTTTCCCGGTTCTGCAACGACTTCTTGAGCGCCCCCGGTGCCACTTGTGACCAGCGTTAACCCGGCTGCCATTGCCTCAATCTGACTGATACCAAAAGGTTCTGGAAACCGGGACGGAAACACCAAGACATTGTGGGTTTGATACAGTTCGATCAGGTCTTGTCGAGACAGCGCGCCCACAAACTGCACCGTTTGCATTCCTTCTGACTGAACAAACCGTTTCAGGGCTTCGACAAAATCAGGCTGGAGAGAACCACCTGCGATCGTTGCCCTAAATTCAACGCCCATCTCCTGAAGCATCGATAAAGCCTCGATCAGCACATCTGCGCCCTTATAAGGAGCCACCAGACTCGCGTAGGCAATATGAAGACGATCGCGCTGGGGCAATTTTGCTTGATAAAAGGCCTCAACCTCTGCACCAGGATAAATCGTCTTCGTTGTCTCAGTTGGATATCCCGCCGCTTGCAGATTTTCTCTGACCCAATCGCTACAGGTGATCAGCCGAAACGTTGACTGGCAGGGGGTTTGGTCGGCCTCATAGTTGGGTTTGTCATTCATTAAGTAATGAGCAACCGGTACGTTTGCGGCTAACAACTGCCCTAAAATCTCAGTATCGTATTGCAAAAAATCGAGATTGCCCGCCAGACAAACATCAGGACGAAAGGACTGTAGATGTTGAGCAAGAACGGCTTGATTTTGACTCACGATCGCATCCAGCAATTCTTCTGATCGCCACTTTGGCCCTTGAGAAGTCCATTGACCTAGCAGTGAGAAACAACGCTCGATCGCGGGTTCTGGATACTGACTGGGATGAGAAGCCAAAAATTCTGGGGTGTCGCTCGTCAGCACTAAAACCCTGTGTCCTCGATGTTGAAACAATCTGGCAAAGTCAGCGATCGATCGTTCATAGCCCCCCAAAATCTGCGGCGGATAGAGATTTGTGACGACCAAAATTCTCATAGAGAACGCCCTGTCTAAAGAAAGTCCAATGTCCAATGTCTAATGTCTATCCAATGTCTGATCTCGCTTTAACCCCAGACTCAAGGTACCTTGCCCACATCTGTTCGTAGGCGTTTTCCATCTCACGGGTAAATTGTTTTGCGTTCCACAGGGGTGCAGTGTGTTTGGAGTGTTTCAGCTTCCAGCTCACTTGTTGGCGGAGAGCCGCATCTTGCCCCAAACGAACGCCCCACTCTATATATTCTGCATCCGTCCAGGCGATGCCTTCTGTGATGCCTGCATTTTTGAGCATGGTGTAGCTGTTGCGAGCAGCAAACTGGTTGCCCACTCGTGTGACTAGCGGAATTTCCATCCAGAGAGTTTCGAGCGTTGTCGTTGCGCCATTATAGGGAAAGGTGTCGAGAACAATGTCAGCGATCGCCAAATTGGCCCGATGAATGGCTTCTGACGCGACGTTGGGGAGAAACCGAAAGCGATCGAACGCCACACCTTCCTCGTCAGCAAGTTCTTGAAAGAAGGTCTGGACGGCTTTTTGATCGGCTAATCCTTTGACCAAAAAGTAGCTGTTGGGCACCTGCCGGAGAATTTTTATTTGCAGTTTTGCCGTCTCTCGGTGACGCTTGTAGCCCCGTTGGGCACTCAAAAAAACCACTGCATCAGCAGGAATGTCTAACTCATCGCGCCTCACCGTCGGAATGCCAATCTCAAACCCTTCGACCGCAACGTAGGTCTGAGGCAGCCGCCAAATCTTCTCGACGTAATCCTCATCAGCCGCTTGGGGCAACACATAAGGGTCAGCGATGTAGTAGTCGATCGTAGACATTCCTGACGCATCCCACCCCAGCCATGTCACTTGTACAGGGGCAGGTTTGAGGGCAATCACTTCGCAGGTAATGTCTAAAGTAATGCTGTCTAAGTCGATAAGAATGTCGATGTCGTCTTGAGAAATCTGGTCAGCAATGTCAAGGCTACTGGTCTCCATCAGACGTGCATAGTCAGCGACTTCAACGTACTGCGCCTGGAGGGAGTCGTTCATCTGCTTGTAGTTGACGAAGTAGAGATATAGCTCAAAGCGATCGCGATCGTGATATTTCATCAACCATCGGGCTAACCAACCGACCGAGTGGCTATAAAAGCAGTGACAAATATAGCCAATTTTGAGTTTTGGTTTCGTCGCGGCTTGAGGTTTGAGTGAGTGGCGCTGCTGATAGCGATCGACCCGTTCTTGATAGCGTGACTGCATTTGGGTTCTGCAAATCTCTACGACCTGATTTTGTAGCCAGCGATTGCGCTGTGGCTCGTCGCGAAAGTAGGAGAAAAAGTAGTTGACAACCAGCAATCGGAGGGTCAACACAGAACTGATGGTTGCGGGCGGATTTGCGATCAGTTCTTCGAGCAGTGCCTCATGTGTTTGTAGGGCTGAAATCGCTTCTTGCCAGTAACCTCCGGCATTCATCAAGCCTCGGATCAGAGAATGGCTGCTGTAAACTCGATCGGGCACTGTGTCAGACAGTTCAATACATTGCTTTGCCGCTTCGATGCCTTTGTCGTATTGTCGAGCGTTTTGATAGATGGGAGCTAATTCTGTCAAAACAGGTAAGTCATGCGTCCCAAGCTGAAGGCTCATTTCTAGCAAAGGAATTGCAAGATCGTCTCGGCAGTAGGTAAAAGAAAGTTTTGTGGCCGTCGGAACGAGCAGATAGGTCAACTCTCGACGATCGTCGATATGGGGAATACAAGCTTCTACAAATTTGAGAATGGCTGGATCGGGCAAAATCGTTTCGAGAAGCTGTTCTAACACGTAGAGCAAAAACGCTGAATCGACAACCCCTTCACCCGCCAGCAAGTCCATCACGCCCAGATTGGCAAAGTCGTCAGAGCTAAAACTTCCCAGGTTGATCGCCAGCAGAATACTCTGGAGCAGATTTTCTAAATCCGAAGGATGGAGTTCTCGAATGTATTGCCGAATCGCCCAGGCAATCGGCCACTCTTCCAGCGCTGCCTGTCGTTCTGCTTCTGATTTGAGGACTTGAATCAGGTCGATCGTCCATCGCTCAATTTCGTCAGCTTCTCCGTCGGCCATCGCCAGCATCCAGGTTGTCTGAGCTTCGGCTTCCTGACCTTGCAGCAACAGTGCCAACCCCATGCCCCAATAGAGCGATCGTTCTTCTGGATAAGCCGCAGTTGCCTGATCATAAAGGGAAATGGCGCGATCGTAGTCTTTTTGAATGAGCGCTGCTTTTGCTTGTTGTTGCCAATCCCGCAATTGATTATCCATGTCTGTCACCCATCGCTACAAACCCCTATGACTGAATCTACCCAAACTCAAGACACCGCGTGATACCAAATTAATCTTTGAGTCCTACAGATCTGGGAGAGCAACCTAAATCCGCCACTTCTAGGGAACTTCAAGCCAAAGCAGTCTCGGATTCTCAAAGTCCCCCAGACTGGGGGATTTAGGGGCGAAGGATCTGTAGCATTCACAAATTGATTGGGTATGACTTCTCTGAAATCCAACCTTCCAAAAAAATAGAGCAGGTATCAGGTCTACCCACTCTACGGTCAAATATTAAGCTCTGAAAGATGAAACTAGACCAAACTACTTTGCAAGAGGAATGGTGTCAGGTTCTGTACACTTCAAGTTAGTAGCGGTCAGGGTTGGTGTGGTTGCGTTGGTAGTTTGGGGGTTTTTGCTTTCGCACAAGACAGCCAGCGTCGTTGCTTCGCTCGTGTTGGGGTCAGCTTGAGCAATGGCCGCCATGCCAACGTAGGACTTCAGGGCTGCTTTCAAAGACGTACCGTAGATGACAACGTTCTCATTGGTCGCTTTGAGGTTGTTGACGGTGAATCTGTCGCCATCGTCGGCATAGCGATAGTTTGTGGTGTCACCTTTGACGGGTTTGGCCAGGCTGGTGATGCTGGTGGCGAAGGTGCTGCTTTCTAGAAAGTAAGCTTGTTGAGCGCGGTTGAGGGTGCCCACATATTGTCTGGCTTCAGACTGCTTGGCTTTGTTGGCCTGGTTCAAGAAGGAAGGCAAAGCGATGGCAGACAAAATCCCGATAATGATGATCACAACGAGCAATTCAATCAGGGTAAAACCCTTGTCTTCTTTCTTCGCGATCAGGTGTTGCAGAAACTTTGCCTTGAGTTCAGATTTCATTGAAAGAGGTCTCCTTAAAGATGCGGATTGGTTGAACTTCTAACGCCTGAATTTAACTTGCCCAACGCGATCGACTTTCATATCACTTGCCTAGAAAATCTTTGATGGTCGAGATTGGTCGGGGGAGGCGAGGCTCCTTCCTTCTAAAATTGAACCGATCGCAGTCCTTTAATCCCTAGACCTGGGAGCATGACCCAAACGCCCTTTGACCAACTCGCAAAACAATATCTGGAGGAATTTTTAGCGTCGATCGGTCTCATCGAGCGACGGTATGAGATTCCGGGGGAAGCAAAATTTGTCGATGTCGTGCGATTCGTTGCTAGGTAAATCCATAGCCTCGCCAATCGTTTTCTTTAACGTGAATTCGATGAAATCCCTCGCTGTGGCGATCACTCCAGGCAGCCCCCTAAATCCCCCAAGTTTGGGGGACTTTGAGCAAGAAATCCTGTCCGAAAGTCCCCCAAACTTGGGGGGTTGGGGGGCAGAAGCGTTAAATACCGAAGCGAAAAACCTCTATCGAATTCACGTTTCTTTAACGGTTGAACTTCCGGCTGAATGAGGGTGAAAGTCCCTCCGCCAAAATCTGGGGCTGACTCCCAATCCGTCCACACTGAGTAGTGCCCCATTCTGAACATTCGTTGTTTCAAGTAGGCGCTGATGTCATTTGCCAATTTGCTGTATAACAACGTCGATCGCACGTTCTTTTTGTACATCAACCCCTTGAGAATATTCCAGCGTGAAGGGCACTTCGACATCGGGTATAACGCCTTTGCCTTCTAAGCGATCGCCGTCTACCAAGACATCTGCTACCGCCAGATAAAGTAAACTGCCGTCTTTCATAATAAAGGCTCGACCTGCAACGACGGCCCCGGCGGTTTTGCTACCGACAATTGTGCCAACTCGATATTTGCGAAATCCCTGCGCCAAGATTTCTTTACCGCTTCGAGACCCTTGATTGACTAACATCACGATCGGCTTATTCCATTGACCTTCGATTTGACGGCGATCGCCATCTCGCTCGATCAGTGTCAGAGAAGGAACCGACGACGTAAACAAACCTAGATAGCTCGGACTCGCCCCACCCCAACCATCGCGCAGATCCCAGACAAATCCATCTATGTTTCTCAAGCGATCGCTCAACGCTTCTTCAAGCTGATCTTGATACTGTTGGTCGGCGTATGACCAGACGTGAATGTATCCAATTTGTTTACCGTTGCGCTGAATGATCTCAACACTGTTCTTCATTGCGTCTAAAAACATTCGATTGGGATCAAGTTTTTGAGGCGTGACAGCGATCGTTTGAGCGTTTCCAGAGGTGCGCTGAATTTGAACTTTTACCGATTTTCCAGCTTTGTCTACAAAAGACTGAATCGCCTGAAAGGGCTGATCATCGACGCTGAGAATACGATCGCCGACTTTTAAGCCTGCTTTTTCGGCGGGAGAACCATTCAAAATCGCGTTGATAAAAGTCTGATTGTTAATGTCTTTGGTGAAAATGCCAATGCCCGTATAGTCGAGTTTGCCGTTGGGTAGAAAGGGCTTGAGCTTGGATTGAATGGACGATCGAAAGATGCCTGCCAGTTGATAATAAGCGGGTTCAGTTTGTGTGTAAAAGCGGGTGTGAGAAGTTTTTAGCTCCGCCAGCATTTGATTGATCACGTCAGAAAAGGCGACGATCGACGATGCTTTTGTGGCTTGCGATCGATACTTTTGCCGCATCGCTGACCAATCAACTCCATTAAATTTAGGATCATAAAAATTATCTCGAACCGTCTGCCAAACCTGGTCAAAGACTGCGGGCTGAGAATTAGTCGGAATCGCAGGCGCAATGACGCAAACTAACAGCACAATCAAACCGCTGATCAGGGTCATCATCATCGATCGACGGAACACATTTCCTTGCATGGATCGACCTCTAAAAATCGCTTTTTCACTCTACCGTGTGCTTTCAAAATCGTGGAGAGGATATACGCTATAGGAGTCTCAACGCTTCAAAAAATTGCTTATGCAGTCCCTTAGTCGTGTTCTCAAAAGTTTGAAGGCCTATCGTCTGGTCGCATTTGGAGCCTTGCTGAGTTTGCTGTTGTTGACGGCGGCCAATGCCATCACTCCGCAACTGTTTCGCTGGGGAATTGACGAGGGAATTTATAAGCAAGATTTACGCATTGTTTTGGAGAGTGCAGGCTGGATGGTGGGGGCTGCGATCGCCCGTGGGTTGTTCAATTTTGGGCAGAGTTTTTGGGCAGAAGCGGCTTCTCAAGGGATTGCTTTTGACCTTCGTAATAAGATCTTTAGCAAAATCGAAAATCTTAGTTTTAGCTATCACGATCAGGCGCAAACTTCTCAGCTACTTACCCGTGTCACCAGCGATATCGAGCAGATTCGTACCTTTGTGGGCACTAGCTTGATTCAGGTGATTGGCGCAGTCGTGACTTTGGTGACGATCGCAGTGATTCTATTGCTGATGAATTGGCGATTGGCGTTGATTACTTTGTCCGTTGTACCGCTTGCTGGCTGGATATTAGGGCGATTCCTCACCCGAAACGATCACTTGTTTCGTCAGGTTCAAGAACAGCTTGCCGATTTGAATTCAGTGCTGCAAGAAAATCTATTGGGCGTACGAGTCGTCAAAGCGTTTGTTCGAGAATCAGCCGAGCGATCGCGCTACACCCTAATGAACGATCAGCTTGTGACCGTCAACATGAAAACGATTCGGGCCATTCGCAATACGTTTCCGTTGATCTTTCTGTTGAGTAATCTGATCACGTTAGTGGTCGTAGGTTATGGCGGTGCTGCTGTCATTGATCAACAATTTTCGATTGGCGAACTAGTTGCCTTTAATTCTTACTTACTGTTGGTGCTTCAGCCCATTTTGCTGATTGGATTTGCGGCTCCTGCGATTGCTCAAGCGGCCGCCTCCGCCGATCGCGTGTTTGAGGTCGTCGATGCCGAGATTGAGATTCGCGATCGTCCCAACGCTGTACCATTCAACCAATGTGGGGGACGAATTACCTTTGAGAACGTGTCGTTTCGCTATCCGGGATCAACGATCGAAGCGATCAAAAATATTTCCTTTGAAACCAAACCCAACGAACTAATCGCCATTTTGGGCATGACGGGTTCTGGTAAAAGTACGATCATGAATTTGATTCCGCGATTTTATGATGTGACGGCGGGCGCAGTGCGAATTGATGGGCGAGACGTGCGAGATTTTACGTTACAAAGCCTGCGATCGCGCATCGGCACCGTTTTTCAAGCCACAACCCTCTTCTCTGGGACGCTGCGAGAAAATATTGCTTACGCCGTCCCAGATGCCTCACTCGATCAGATTATCGAAGCCGCCAAAACAGCCCAGATTCACGACTTCATTACCAGCCTGCCTGATGGGTATGACACGATCGTCGGGGAGCGCGGGGTCGGATTGTCGGGGGGACAGAAACAACGGATTGCGATCGCTCGAACGCTACTCACCGATTATCGAATTTTGATTCTAGACGACAGTACTTCAGCCGTGGATGCTCAAACAGCGGCCCAAATCCAATCTGCATTAGATGACCTGATGCGACGAAAAACTTGTACCGCTTTTGTGATTGCTCAGAGAATCAGCACGGTACGTAACGCCGATCGCATTTTACTCATGGATAAAGGACACTTGGTTGCACAAGGAACCCATGAATCGCTAATGCAAACGAGTTCGCTATACGGTGCTATTTTAGAATCTCAAGTAAAACGTTCGGTCACAACTTCTGCAATACAATAAAGAACCAACTGGAAGGTAAAAGATGGTACAAACTTCTCCTAAATCGCTAACGCTGGCAGACTTTCTAGCGCTACCAGAAACTAAGCCTGCCAGTGAGTATATTGATGGTCAAATTATCCAGAAACCAATGCCCAAAGGAAAGCACAGCGTTATTCAAGGTGAATTAGTTCCTGCAATCAATACAGTTCTTAAACCTCAGAAAATTGCGAGAGCTTTTCCAGAATTGCGATGTACGTTCGGAGGTCGATCGACGGTGCCCGATGTATCTGTGTTTGTTTGGGATAGAATTCCTCGTGACCAAAATGGTGAAGTTGCGGACACTTTTCTAATCGCTCCAGACTGGACAATTGAGATTTTGTCACCTGAGCAAAGTCAAACAAAAGTCACCAAAAACATTTTGCATTGTTTAAAACACGACACTCAAATGAGTTGGCTCATTGATCCAGAGGAGCGATCGCTAATCGTCTACTTACCCCAACAGTTGCCTGAAGTGTTTGACGAGCCAGAGTCACCATTACCCGTTCCCGCATTCGCCAACCCATTACAGTTAACGTTGGGAAATTTATTTGCCTGGCTGTCAGAGTGATCACAGATTCAAGTGATCAGAGATTCAATAGAACGGAATCCTTCTCCTCGAATTCTTCTTTAACCGCTATGAGATTTCCCGCAGTTGCATCTGACCAGACAAATCGACAAGCCTCAACGCTAAAACGCTTTTTACAGTACCTACAACCTTATCGAAAAGAGATTCCGATCGCCCTCGGATTTGTGATGATTGGCGCAGCGACCCAGGCGATCGGGCCCTTTCTCATCGGCTGGTCAATTGACAATCTGATTGTTCCAGGAAACTTACCTGGTTTGTTGCTGATGTTGGCAGCGTTGGCGATCGTATATATTCTCGGTGTCACTGCGATTCGTCAACAGATTTTGCGTGTCGGTTTGATTGTGCAACGATTGCTGGCTCAACTGCGACAGGATATCTTTCTCAAAATTCAAAGCTTGCCGTTGAGTTTCTTTGATCGCAGCGAAGCGGGAGATTTGATGAGCCGTCTGCTGAATGATGTCAATACTGTAAATCAAGCATTCGGACAAACAATCGCTCAGATGTTGGGAAATTTGTTCAGCTTGATTGGAATTGTGATCGCAATGCTGATCATCAATCTACAACTGGGGCTTGTCAGCAACTTAGTGGTTCCGTTGATGATTTTTACTACAGGACTGTTTTCACGCTGGGCGAGAGCGAGGTTTCGGGTGACCAGACAAACGATCGGAGAGCTTTCGACTCGCCTTGAAGAAGACTTGGGCAGCGTTCGAGAAGCGCAGGCGTTTAATCGAGTTTCGCTCAACATTGAGGAATTTAGCAGTCTGAATGCGGCCAATCGAGATGCAAATATTCAGGCGGTGGCAATTACGGCGGCATTTTTACCGTCGATCGATTTTCTCAATACGCTGGCGACGGCAGGCGTGCTGGCTTATGGGGGCTATCTTGCGGTGACAGGTTCGGCAACCGTGGGCGTAGTGACGGCGTTTTTGCTGTATGTGCAGCAGTTTTTTCGACCGATTCAAATTCTCAGTCAGTTTTACACGCAAGCACAGTCCGCATTTGCAGGATTAGAGCGCATCTTTTCACTTTTGGATGAACCCTCACAGCTTAAGGATGCTCCAAATGCGATCGAGATGCCGCCCATGCGAGGAGAAGTCACCTTTGAGAATGTCGAGTTTGGCTACACCAAAAATCAGCGCGTTCTGAATGGCGTAACCCTTCAGGCACAACCCGGTCAGATGATTGCGTTAGTCGGACAAACCGGAGCGGGAAAGAGTACGATCGTCAATCTGATTCTACGTTTTTATGATGTGACAGGCGGGACAGTTAGCATTGACGATTGTGATGTTCGGAGTGTGACTCAGGCGAGTTTGCGCCGTCAAATTGGCATTGTTTTACAAGATACCGTTTTGTTTAGTGGTAGCGTTGCTGAAAACATTGCGTTCGGTCGTCCTCAAGCAACCCAGGCTGAAATCGAAGCGGCGGCTCAGGTGGCAAACGTGCATGAATTTATTACAACATTACCTCAAGGCTACGCAACTCTCTTGGGCGAACGGGGCGCAACCCTCAGTCAAGGACAGCGACAATTGATTAGCATTGCCCGCGCCGTTTTGATTGACCCCAAAATTCTGATTTTAGACGAAGCCACCAGCAGTATCGACACGCGCACAGAAGCGCTCGTACAGTCTGCGATCGCTCGTCTCCTAAAAAATCGCACCAGTTTTGTAATCGCCCATCGTCTCAGTACAGTTGCTCAAGCCGATCAAGTTTTAGTCGTTCAGCAGGGTCAAATTGTAGAACGAGGCACCCACACCGAACTGATGGCCCAACAAGGCATCTACGCTAATTTATATGCCCTTCAACTCGGTGCAGCGCTGGTTGAATAAACTCAGTCGATTGGGTGAATCTGACTTTGAATCCAGTTCCCTTCCTTTTTAAGCTACTGTGCACAGACAAGTTGATTAGATTCGTCCTTACCGAATTGCTTCGCCCCCTAAATCCGCCACTCTGAGGGGCTTTGAGCAAAAATAAGTTTTTTAGTTCCAGAAGTTTTTCATTCTTCAAAATTCAGGTCTGTAGCCGCTAAACTGAAACTATCCCCCTCTTTAAATCACCGATGTTTGGAACTTTTCAGCAAAGCAACCTGAGAATCGAAGTCAACGCCTCTGAGGAAACGCTTCGCAAAAATTTGGCTTCTCCTGCTCAATTTCCCAAGTGGCTCTGGTTTGAGCGATTTTCGGCTGGGTTGCCTGATGAAGTGCGTCCGGGGCAGACGTTCAAAAGTTGGGTGGGGCCGATCGCCATTCACCATCAGGTTGAAATTGTGGAACCTAATCGAATTCGGTTTTTGTTGAGTCAGGGAATTGATGGGTTTCACGAATGGGCCTGGGGCGAGGGTTGGATTCAGTCGCGCATTGAAGGCATTTCGGCACTCCCGATCAATCTCGGACAGACGGCAAGTTTGCTGTGTCTCAAGCAGTTTTTGCAAGGTTCTTCGATGAGTTAAGGTCGATTTGGATGGGATTTTTTTGCTTAACCGCTAATGCGATCTGCCCCCTAAATTCCCCATGAGTGCGGGACTTTGAACCGGGAGCATCCCAATTGTGCAAAATCTCGGATTGCCCTCCTCACGAAGTGGGGCGAGAGCTTTGCCAGCCCATCTTCCCAGTGAGAAGGGAGTCAGATCTCTTGTTCCCTCTCCTTGGGGAGCTACGGTGTATACACAAGTCTATACTCACTTCGTTCTAGTCGGCTTCAGCCCCCTAAATCCCCCAGAATGGGGGACTTTAAGCAAAAAAGACTTCCAGAATTTAGAACCCTGATCAGCGTTCAAAGTCCCCCAAATTTGGGGGATTTAGGGGGCGAAGGATTACGGCAAGTACAGATCAATCGACTTATGTATACACGGTAGCCTTAGGGTTAGGGTGAGGGCAAAAAGACTGTGCTACACAATTGGGATGCTCCCCTTTGAACCGAACACTTATCCGAAAGTCCCCCAGAATTGGGGGGCAGAAGACGTAAACGGCAAGGGGCCGCATTCTCATCAAAAACTCACGATTCAGCCAATTTTCGTCGCTGTCGGGTGAGAATACTCATCACTTCGCCAAACGAGGGCGCAGGCAGCAAAGGACTCCAATCATTCGCATTCGCAAATCGTCGAACGTGCAAATTTTGAATGGTTTCGGTCACGCCGTCTGAAGAACCGATGATCAACACGCGCAACGCTTCATACTCATCAGATTGAGGGATCGCAACATCAGGTAAGAGATCCTGAAGCGGAATGCGAAGCGAAGTAATCGTGAAACGGGGAATGGAATCGGGAAGGAAACGACGTTGAATCGCTTCTAGAAATGCGTAGGCGAAATCGCACAGCCAAAAGCCAGCGTTCAAAAGACGTGCCATGATGAATACTCCAAGTTTAGGTTCCCGAAGAAACCCAAAAAACTAGCCGCCCCAAAGAGCAGAACAAGTCGGAGCGGCCAAAGGAGTGATAGAATTCTCCATTAGCCCTCTGGACTGGTGCAGTCAGTCTCGTGGGTTAGCTGCCCTTCGTTGGTTCCAACAACTTGGGGCGGCGACAGACCAGGTTTTTTGGGCAATCAGACAGCCTTCCGGTGACGAAAAGGTGTCCTTGATTTGAGAGAATATCTGGAAATTTGATTCTCGTCAAGTGGATAGTTCAATATTTTTCTAAAGGGTCAGAATCCTCGATAAAACGACGATCGAACATCAAATCCAATGACCGGAGAACACCATTTAGCCAAGCTTCTGAAATCAATCCAGCCAGTTCTTTATCCAGAAGAGTATGTATTTTGCTGCGTCTCTGAGAAGTTGATGAAATGCTTAAACGTGTCTGCGATCGCTCAGTTTCGAGAATCTGAAGGAATCACTTTAATTATTAATAAACAGGAAGCTGAAAACGCAAATCTGGAATATCAGTATATTTCAAAAATGATTACGTTATCAATTCACTCCAGCCTGAACGCGATTGGATTTTTAGCAGTGGTTACCACAAAGTTTACAGAACATGGAATCAGCGTGAATGTCGTTTCTGCTTACTATCATGATCACTTATTTGTAGCGGTTGAGAACGCCGATCGTGCCCTAAAATTACTGCTAGAGATGAGTCATTCCGCAGACAATGAATAATAGATGATCGCCAAAAATCGAATCGGTAACTCAATCAATCGCTCCGGCCCGTGGGGAATGTCGCCCCGAAAGGTCAGCGAATCTCCCGGCTCCAAAATGTAAGTCGATTGCCCGTGACGATACTCGATTTTGCCCTCCAACATGTGAATAAATTCCGTCCCCGGATGCTCAAAGGTGGGAAACACTTCTGATGCATCATCCATCGTGATCAAAAACGGCTCAAATAATTTAGTCGGCCCCTGATCATAAGCCAGCAAATGATACGTATGTCCGCGTTTTGTGCCCCGTCTGACCACCTCCATTCCTGCACCCTGTTTGACCAGTTGTGCGCCCCCTTCTGGAATGTTGTAATTGCGAAATAGGGTAGAAAGCGACACGCCCAACGCTCCAGATAGCTTTGCTAACGTCTCTAGACTGGTCGCGGTTTGAGCATTCTCAATTTTAGACAACATGCCGCGAGAAATTCCCGTCTGATCAGAAACCTCAGCGATCGTTAACCCATGTTTTAATCGTAACTCTCGAATCGTATTGCCCAAATACCGCTCTAACGCATGTTCAGCAAAAGACTCCACGATTTTTGTCGTTGCTTCCGTCATGCTCTCACCTCGCGATCGCTCATAATTTGAATCATAGCAAGAAACTTTGTTGACAGATATGAAACAATCAGGCACTATAAACTAATAACCGATGTCCCCCCATTCATAATCCTCTAGTGTGCACGGCCAGACGGTATACGCTGAGTCTTTCTTGTCCCGATCGCGTCGGTGTAGTGGCGGCCGTGAGTACGTTTATTGCCAGTCATCAGGGCTGGATTACGGAGGCGCAAAACCATGCCGATCAGATGGCCCAGCGTTTCTTTTTGAGACACGAAATTTTAGCGGATTCGTTGCCGTTTGGGATCGATGAATTTCGGCGGCAGTTTGCAGCGATCGCCCAGCCCTTTCACATGGATTGGAAGATCACCGATTCTGCTCAAAAAAAGCGGGTGGTCATTCTGGTCTCCAAATTAGAACATTGTCTATATGATTTGCTGTCTCGCTGGCAAAGTCAGGAACTAGACATCGAGATTCCCTGTGTGATCTCCAATCACGAAAAATTTCGCAAATTTGTCGAGTGGCATAACATTCCTTTTTACCATGTACCCGTCACGCCTGAGACAAAACAAACTGCCTACGACAAAATTCAATATCTGTTTGCTCAAGCTCAGGGCGATGTGATGGTGTTAGCCCGCTATATGCAGATTCTCACGCCGGAAATGTGCGATCGCTATCCCGGACAGATTATCAACATTCACCACTCATTTTTACCGTCGTTTGTTGGTGCAAAGCCTTATCATCAAGCCTACGATCGCGGCGTTAAACTGATCGGCGCAACCTGTCACTACGTCACCTCAGAATTAGATGCCGGCCCGATTATCGATCAAGATGTAAATCGCATTGACCACACCGATTCGATTGAAGATTTAGTCCGATATGGAAAGGATATTGAAAAAACAGTACTCGCTAGAGGATTACGATATCACGTCGAAGATCGCGTTCTGCGACACGGCAATAAAACAGTAGTATTTCGCTAGGAGAAATCGATGCCCCTACGGTTGTTGAAATTTGGATTACTCAAGCAGCATCCAGAGCCGCGAATGTTTCGGCAGCCCGATCGCTTAAAGTCTAATTATGACTTAGTGATCATTGGCGCAGGAGGTCACGGATTAGCCGCAGCGTACTATTTATCACGCGATTATGGCATTAAAAATATCGCCGTTATAGAAAGAGGCTACATCGGCGGCGGCAACACAGGACGGAATACGACGATTATTCGATCAAACTACCTGACTCCCGAAGGCGTTAAATTCTACGATGAATCAGTTCGGCTCTGGCAAGACTTGTCAGAAGACTTTGATTTGAACCTGTTCTACTCGACTCGTGGACATTTCACATTAGCCCACACGGACGCTTCAGTACGCACCATGCGCTGGCGAGCAGAAGTCAACAAACACTGTGGAATCGATAGCGAATTAGTCGATGCGGAAGCCGTCCAAAAAGCCTGCCCTGAGATGGACATTTCCTGCGGCGGCAAGGCTCCCATTTTAGGCGCACTTTATCACGCTCCTGGCAGTATTGCTCGACACGATGCTGTCGCCTGGGGATATGGACGCGGAGCCGACCAGCGCGGGGTGGAAATTCATCAGCAAACCGAAGTTCTCAACATCACCGTTGACTCCGGGAAGGTGACAGGCGTTCAGACTTCACGCGGTCACATTTCTACGCCCAAAGTGCTGTGTGCAGTCGCGGGATTTACGCCTCGATTGTTGGAGATGGTCGGGCTACGATCGCCCCTCTACATTCACCCCCTCCAGGCGATGGTCAGCGAACCGATGAAGGCGTGGCTCGACCCGATCATCGTCTCAGGCAGTTTGCACGTTTATGTCAGCCAGACCGCGCGAGGAGAATTGGTGATGGGCGCTTCGCTTGATCCTTATGAATTGCATTCGACGCGATCGACCCTCGACTTTACCGAAGGATTGGCAGCTCACATGTTAGAGCTATTTCCATTTTTGTCTCACGTCAAGGTGGTGCGCCAGTGGGCAGGCATGGCGGACATGACTCCAGACTTTGCCCCCATCATGGGAAAAACCGCCGTTGAGGGCTTTTATCTCGATTCGGGCTGGGGCACCTGGGGATTTAAAGCAACGCCTGTCTGTGGCAAAACGATGGCGTATACGGTGGCCCACGATCGCCCTCACAATCTGATTCAAGACTTCTCACTGGCGCGCTTTGAA
Source organism: Phormidesmis sp. 146-20 (assembly GCF_052939475.1). Taxonomy (NCBI): domain Bacteria; kingdom Bacillati; phylum Cyanobacteriota; class Cyanophyceae; order Leptolyngbyales; family Leptolyngbyaceae; genus Phormidesmis; species Phormidesmis sp. 146-20. Next base: position 65,442 of record NZ_JBJPHT010000015.1, on the reverse strand, counting down.
AAGTACGAATTGGTGGGTGAAAAAGGTGCAGCTTCGGTGGGGCATTAATCATGAAAATAATGACTTGTCCGGTAAATGGGGCGCGAGTGATTTCAGAATTTGTCTGTGGTGGAGAAGTGCGATCGATGCCCAACCCACGAACCTGTGATGACAAGACCTGGGCGGATTATGTGTTCCTGCGAAATGGGGCACCAGGAATTAAAAAAGAATGGTGGTGTCATACGCCCAGTAATACCTGGTTTATCGCTGAACGAAATACCCAAACGGATGAGATTTTAAGCACTTATTTGTTCGGTGAGGAAGCGCAATGAGAAGACTACCGCCAATCATAGGTGAATGGATCGATCGCACTCAACCAATCGAATTTTTCTTTGAAGGCCAACGCTTTACAGGCTACAAAGGAGATACGATCGCGAGTGCATTGTGGGCTGCGGGTCAACAGATTTTAGGACGCAGTTTTAAATATCATCGGCCTCGCGGAATTTTGAGTTTGGCGAATCACGACATCAATACGCTGATGCAGGCAGGTGAGAAGCTGAATATTCGTGCAGATGTGACACTGATAGAGCCAGGAATGTCACTCACCTCCATTAATACTTTTGGTGATGTGACGAACGATCGCGCCAGCGTTCTCAATTATTTCTCCCGATTTTTACCCGTTGGTTTTTATTACAAAGCATTCCACGATCGCCGACTTTTTCCCGTTTGGGAACGTCTAATTCGCAACCTCACCGGACTGGGAAAAGCCGATCCATCCACTCCTCATATTTCCACACCCAAACGCTACGATTTTTGTGATGTGTTGGTGATCGGTTCTGGTCTATCGGGACTCTCAGCCGCCCTGTCAGCAGCCAATTCTGGGGCAGATGTGGTGATTGTGGAGGAGAGCGATCGACCCGGCGGATCAAGCACTTATCAAATCGGAACTGAACCGCATCGAGTAGAGAAAGTTAATGAATTATTAAACGCTGTAGAGAATCATTCTAAAATCTGTCTCTACACGGGAACGCAAGCAGCCGCCTACTACGCAGATTACTGGATTCCGCTCGTCGATAAAGAACGCATGACAAAAATGCGGGCCAAAGCGGTGATTATCGCCAGTGGTGCCTACGAACAACCTGCGGTATTTCACAATAATGATTTGCCAGGTGTTATGTTAGCGTCAGCCGCACAACGTCTCATTTATCGCTACGCTGTCAAACCGATGAATCGAGCGATCGTACTTACTGCCAACGCTGAAGGATATCAAGCAGCAATCGATTTGATCACACAGAATGTAACCGTTGCCGCAATCATCGATCTCCGTCAAAAATCCCCAGAAGATTCGCTAAAACAAACGCTACAAGCCAAAGGAATTCCCATCTTTTCGGGCTACTGCCTCTATGCTGCAAAGCCGAATCCAGGCGGTGACGGGCTAAGTGCTGCGGTGATTTGTCCATTTGATGCAGACAGCAGCCCAGAGGTAAATTCTCGCCAAACGATCGCGTGTGATGGCATCGTCATGAGTGTCGGTTGGGCACCTGCGGCCAATTTGCTCTATCAGGCTGGCACCAAAATGCGGTTTGACGATCGACTTCAGCAGTTCGTTCCCGATCATCTGCCGGACGGGATTTTCGCCTGTGGGCGCGTCAATGGTGTGTTTGAGTTTGAGAAAAAATGGCTGGATGGCGATCGAGCAGGATTAGCCGCCGCAAGCTTTCTAGGACTCCCAACTAAAGGCAGTGCATCGGGAGAAATCTATCGATCTCAGGTATCAACGTCACACCCTTGGGCGATCGTGCCTCATCCTGCTGGCAAAAATTTCGTAGATTTCGATGAAGATTTGCAGCTAAAAGATTTCTACAACGCTGCTCAAGAAGGATTTGATAACATCGAGTTACTCAAGCGGTACACAACAGTTGGAATGGGGCCCAGTCAGGGTAAGCATTCTAATATGAACGCTTTGAGAATACTGGCGAGAATCTCTGGTAAATCACCGGGAGAAGTAGGAACGACTACAGCCCGACCATTTTTTCATCCCGTCCCGTTATCGCACTTGGCAGGCAAAGGATTTACACCAGAGCGACAAACGCCCCTTCACAGCCGACATATCGCACTGAATGCGAAAATGATGCAGGCGGGAATGTGGAAGCGTCCTGAATACTATGCCCAGTCAGGGAAGAGCGCCAAGGACTGCATTCGTCAAGAAGTTGAAGCCGTGCGGAAAAGGGTGGGCATAATCGATGTCGGAACACTTGGAAAACTTGAAATTCGCGGGCCAGGTGCGGCTGAGTTTTTAGAGCGAGTGTACACCGGACGTTACTCCAATCTGAAAGTAGAAATATCTCGCTATGCGCTGATGTTAGACGAATCAGGTGTAGTCATTGACGACGGAGTAATCGCCCGATTGGGAGCCGATCGCTTCTACTTTACAACCACGACCTCTGGAGCCACCCAAATTTATCGAGAATTGTCCCGTTTGAACACGATGTGGCGCATGGATTGCGGAATTGTGAATTTGACGGGGGCACGATCGGCGATCAATCTAGCGGGCCGTTATTCTCGTGACGTTCTCTCAAAATTAACCAACCTCGATCTCTCTAGCACTGCATTTCCTTATTTAGCGGTTCGTCAAGGTGACATTGCTGGCATTCCATCCACATTGATGAGAGTAGGATTTGTGGGTGAATGGGGCTATGAAATTCACGTTGCGGCTGAGTTTGCGCCAGCATTGTGGGATGCGTTGATAGAGTCCGGCCAAACCTATGCGATTCGTCCATTTGGAGTCGAGGCGCAGCGGTTGTTACGTCTGGAAAAGGGGCACCTGATTGTCGGCCAAGATACGGACGGGTTAACCACGCCCTTTGAAGCAAATTTGGGCTGGGCTGTCAAAATGGATAAGCCTTTCTTTATCGGTCAGCGTAGTCTAGAAATTGTGGGCAAACGATCGCTCAAACAGCAGTTAGTCGGCTTCATGCTAGACGCAGATTTTTCGGGCACTGCACCCCAGGAATGTCACTTAATTATCGACCACAACAAGATTGCAGGACGCATCACCAGCATTGCCTTTAGTCCGACGCTCAACCGATTTATTGGACTCGCCTACATTCAGCCACACCTTGCCGAGATCGGAACTCGATTTTCGATTCGGGTAGATGGGTTGTCAATCGCGGCCACCGTCACCCCAACGCCCTTCTACGACCCCGGTAACGATCGCCAAGAAACAGAAGTTCCTCAACGTCAGGAGGTCGCAGTATGAAGCGTACCAGCCCACTTTATGACTGTTTGCAATCGCTCAACGGTTCATGGCAAGAAATCAATGGAATGCTCTCTCTGGTTGATGTTCAGACTGATTTAACGTCTCATCTGAGCCTAGTCGATCGATCGTTCCTAACTCGATTTGGGGTGAAAGGTTCGGGTGCAGCGTCCTGGTTAGAAGGTCAAGGAATTGCGGTGCCTGATCGCCCCAACACCTGGAATTCTCTTCCTCAAGGTGGCATCATTGCTCGATTGGGATTGACTGAATTTTTGATTGAAGACAGCATTCACAGTTGCGTTGCCGATCAGTTGTCAACAGCGTGTGATGATCTGCCTTCTAAAGTGTATCCCGTGCTACGTCAGGATGCAGCGATCGCTATTCAAGGAGGTAACATTCATGAGTTATTACAGCAAACCTGTAGCGTTAACTTTCGTGCTTTATCATTAGCCGAAAATCCTGTTATTTTAACCTCAATGGTGGGGGTGTCGGTGACAATCATTCCGGGTGAGTCGTATCGAATCTGGTGTGACGGTACGTTTGGAGCGTATTTGTGGCAAACCTTGGAAGCGATCGTGGAGGAGATGAGGGATTGAAAAGGGATGGGGGATGAGGGATGAGGGATGAGATGGGGTTGGTTAATTTTTAGAGGAGAACATTTGAATGACACCCGCAGACGCAAAGCAATTTTTGGAAAAACATCAGGTTAAATTTGTGCTGGCGCAATTTGTGGATATGCACGGGACTGCTAAAACTAAGGCCGTTCCTGCCTCCCATTTTGACGATATTCTTGACCCTGGCGCGGGGTTTGCGGGGTTTGCAGTGTGGGGTTTGGGAATGCAGCCCAACAGTCCCGATTACCTGGCAGTGGGCGATCCGTCAACGCTGAGTCTGGTGCCCTGGATGCCCGGATTTGCGCGAATGGTTTGCGTCGGACATGTTCACGGACAGCCTTATCCCTACGATGCGCGATACATCTTACAACAGCAGATCGATCGCCTCACCCAAAAAGGCTGGACATTCAACACCGGACTTGAACCTGAATTTGTATTGTTGAAGAAAGACGATCGCGGCAACATTCAACCCTGTGACCCCACAGACACTCTGGAAAAGCCTTGCTACGACTACAAAGGACTGTCTCGCAGTGTCGCCTATATTGAAAAATTAGTGTCCAGTCTGCAAACAGCGGGCTTTGATGTCTATCAAATTGATCACGAAGATGCCAATGGACAGTTTGAAATCAATTACACTTACACCGATTGTTTAACCTCTGCCGATCGCTATATCTTCTTCAAAATGGCAGCGTCAGAAATTGCTAAAGAAATGGGGCTGATTTGCACCTTTATGCCCAAACCGTTTGCAAATCGGACGGGAACTGGGATGCATATTCATATGTCCATGTCGTCTAATGAATCGAGTAATTTGTTTGCGGATGAGAGCGATTTCCGTCAGTTAGGATTGTCAAAACTGGCGTATCACTTTTTGGGCGGATTGTTAGCTCATGCTCCCGCATTGACTGCGATCTGTGCGCCTTCGATTAATTCTTACAAACGGCTGGTCGTTGGTCGGGCATTGAGTGGCGCAACCTGGGCACCTGCTTATATTAGCTACGGCGATAATAATCGAACTAGCATGGTGAGAATTCCCGGTGGTCGGCTAGAGCTGCGTTTGGCGGATGGGTCGTGTAATCCGTATCTGGCAACGGCTGTCGCGATCGCTGCTGGCTTAGATGGCATCGAAAAAGAACTCGATCCGGGTGAACCTCACAACGTTAACTTGTATGACTTTTCGGACGCTGAACTGAAAGAAAAAGGAATCGGAGTTTTACCGCAAAATCTCAAAGAAGCGATCGACGCACTCGAATCAGATCACGTTATCAGGAATGCACTTGGCGTATTAGCGGATGAATTCATTTCACTCAAGCGAATGGAATGGGTTGAATATATGCGTCATGTCTCTGAATGGGAAGTACACCGTTATTTAGAATTCTTTTAAACCTATGTGTGGAATTGTTGGACTACTGATCAAAAAACCAGACCTTCGAGAATCATTGGGCGAATTAATGGTGCCGATGTTGATTGGAATGAGCGATCGCGGCCCTGATTCTGCCGGACTTGCCGTATTTACAGAAACGCTGGCGGACACTCATCGAAAGTACAGCTTATACAGTGGAGAACACGTCATCGACTGGTCAGAACTAGTGCAAGCGTTTCAGACTTTCTCCAACAGTGACGCTGAGATTGAAATTCAAAATAATCATGCCGTTCTCACATCTGACAGCACTTCGGAAACGGTGAAACAATGGCTCAAAGAATGCTATCCACACATTCATCTCTTATCAACGGGACGCAAAATCGATCTCTATAAAGACGCTGGGAAACCCCTGGAAGTTAGCGATCGCTACCACTTCAAAACGCTAAAAGGTACGCATCTGGTAGCACACACGCGCATGGCAACCGAGTCCGCTGTTACCCCCGCTCACGCTCACCCCTTCACGGCTGGAGAAGATTTCTGCCTCGTCCACAACGGCTCTCTGTCTAACCATCACGAGATTCGCCGCAAACTAGAACCGCAAGGCATTGAGTTTGAAACCGACAACGATACCGAAGCGGCCTGTCGTTATTTAGAGTGGCGAATGCGCGAAGGCGACGACCTCGAACTGGCCATGCAAAAAGGCTTTGAGGAACTAGACGGCTTCTACACTTTTCTCATGGGCACTGCGGACAAACTGGCCCTCGTGCGGGATGCGTTTGCCTGTAAGCCTGCGATCGTCGCCGAAACCGATGACTATGTGGCGATCGCGTCTGAGTTTCGATCGTTGGCTCATCTACCTGACGTAAAACATGCTCACATTTATGAACCCGCCCCAGAGGAGATGCACGTATGGAAGGTGTAGTATTTGACCTGACCAAAACGCCATTACGAGAGATCAACCACTTTTTGCATCACGAGTCCGCTTCCAAAGTCACCATTCTCAACCCCGATGGCGCTCACAATATTGCGGTCGGATTAAATGCGCCCATTGAAGTCGAAATCGTCGGACACGCAGGCTACTACGCCGCAGGCATGAATCAACTGGCAAACGTAACCATTTTCGGCAACGCAGGAACCGGGGTCGCCGAAAATATGATGTCAGGGCGAGTGCAGGTCAAAGGCTTTGCGTCAGTCTCAGCGGGAGCTTCAGCCCAGGGCGGTCTGTTGATTATCGAAGGAGATGCCAGTTTGCGCTGTGGGATTTCGCTCAAGGGCGGCGATATTGTGGTGGGTGGCAATGTGGGCAGTTTCTCAGCGTTTATGGCGCAGGCAGGAAGAATGGTAATTTGTGGCAACGCTGGAGACGCACTGGGTGATTCACTTTATGAAGCAATTATTTACGTGAGGGGTGACATCAAATCACTCGGCGCAGATGCACAAATAGAACCGATGTCAGAAACAGATTATGCAACAGTTGAGGAATTACTTGCAAAAGCAAATTTTACATGCGGCTCCAAAGAATTCAAACGAGTTGCCTCTGCCAAAAAACTCTATCACTGGAATGCAGATGCAAATCAAGAATACTAAGGGCTGTAAATCCTTCACTCCAGTTTTTCTACTTCGTTTGGCTCTTCCAGATGCATAACCGAAGTGAATAATTTCATTGAATTTACATTGCTTAGAAATCTTGAATTACAGCGATTTATTCAAAGTTTTTCAGAATTGGCAGCTTGGGGTGCGAAAGTCCCAACGACGCAGCGAAGAATTCTGATTCCACTACCCTTAAGTTTCAGATCAAAAACACACCCATTCTCATTTTATGAACCCTCCAATTACACAACCGTCTCGTGAAGAATCCTGGGGATACGACAATCGAATGATTCAATACATTCAGAATGCATCTGCACATGGATTGTATGAAATTCGTGGACTGGGTGCAAAACGACGATTGCCACATTTCGACGATCTGGTTTTTTTGGGCGCATCGCTAACTCGATATCCGCTGGAAGGCTACCGCGAAAAGTGCGTTACCAAAACAATTTTAGGCACTCGATTTGCTAAAAAACCGATCGAGCTAGACATCCCCATCACGATCGCTGGCATGAGTTTTGGTTCGCTGTCTGCAAACGTCAAAGAAGCGATCGGACTGGCCGCCACCAGAGTCGGAACCTCCACCACAACAGGCGACGGCGGCATGACTTCAGAAGAACGGCTTTCCTCAAAAACGCTGGTTTATCAATGCTTGCCATCTCGCTATGGCTTCAATCCCAACGATATGAGAAAGGCAGACGCGATCGAGATTGTGATTGGTCAAGGTGCAAAACCGGGCGGCGGCGGAATGCTATTGGGGCAAAAAATTAATCCCCGCGTAGCAGCAATGCGAACCTTACCCGAAGGCGTGGATCAGCGATCGGCGTGTCGTCATCCTGACTGGACGGGGCCCGACGATCTGACCATCAAAATTCAAGAACTGCGCGAACTCACCGATTGGCAAATTCCGATCTATGTCAAGGTGGGGGCTTCTCGTCCGTTTAATGATGTCAAACTGGCGATCCAAGCGGGAGCCGATGTGATCGTCGTCGATGGAATGCAGGGCGGCACTGCGGCGACTCAGGCGGTTTTTATCGAACACGTCGGCATTCCAACCTTGGCGGCTGTGCGGCAGGCAGTCGAAGCGATCGAAGACCTCAACATGAAAGGACAGGTGCAACTGATTGTCAGTGGCGGCGTGCGGACGGGGGCAGATGTGGCGAAAGCGTTGGCAATGGGAGCGGATGCCGTGTCGATCGGTCAAGGTATTCTCATGTCGCTGGGCTGCAATAGTGAAACTTATATTCAAGACGGCGAACATCACTCTGCAATTGAAGACTACGCCGCATTGGGAACGGCTCCTGGCACCTGTCACCATTGCCATACCGGAAAGTGTCCCGTTGGGGTCACGACTCAGGATGCCATTTTAGAAAAGCGACTGCAACCCGAAATTGGCGCGCGACGCATTCAAAATTATCTGCAAACCTTGAGCATGGAATTAACCACGATCGCCCGCGCTTGTGGCAAACAAAACGTTCATCATTTAGAGCGAGAAGATCTGGTGGCGTTGACTATTGAAGCCGCAGCGATGGCAAAACTACCGATCGCCGGAACAGATTGGATTCCAGGATTATAAGCATCTTGTCTGAAAGTCCTTGAGAATGGCAGGTTGGGAGTAGAAGATCATAACAACGCAGCGAAAAAACTTCATCAAGTTGGACGCTCTCTCAGGCACATTCTCTACCGCGACGGAAGCACGATCGTAAAGGTACTACCTTCTCCAGGCTTCGATCGCACCGTGATTTGTCCGCCCATTCCTTCTAGCAGCGTCTGCACGATCGCCAGTCCTAACCCATGTCCACCCGACTGTTCTTCATCTGCAAACCTTGCCCGTGCTTCGTCTACTCGATAGAATCGCTCAAAAATCCGGCTTTGGTCTTGTAGCGAAATGCCCACGCCCAGATCGATGACTCGAATCACTGCCTGACGATCGCTAGATTCCAAGTCAATGGCGATCGGCTGATGAGGTGCAGAATATTTAACAGCATTGTCAATGATATTAATCAAAACTTGCTTTAAGCGATCGCGATCGGCAATGGCTTCGATTTGTTTTTCTGCATTGACAGTCAGCGATCGATTGCTAAACTTTTCGGTCATGCCTACAACTTCTAGTACCAGATGATTCACGATCAATGGCTCTAGATGAAACTGCATATAACCGCTATCTGCCCGCGCTAAGTTTAATAGATCTTGTAATAGCTGAATGGTGCGATCGGCTTCAGAAGTGGCGGTTTCTAAAGCTTCTCGCTGATAATCATTTAAGTTAGTGCTGCGGCGCAATAGACTTTGTAGATAGCCATAAACGATTGTTAGAGGCGTGCGTAACTCGTGAGAAACATTGCTGACAAATTGACGCTGTTGTTCCCAGGATTCAGAGAGTCGAGACAACATCCTATTAAAAGTCTGAGCCAGTTCTTTGACTTCGCTGGGTGCATGACGTAATTGCAGCTTTGCTTCTTTCAGATCATTTGCAGAAATCACACCCGCCATCTGACTCATTTCCTGGAGCGGTTGGAGCGATCGCCGAATCCGAATCGTCATTGCCACTATCATCGCGATCGTCGTCAGCAGACAGACCACAACAAGACTGCGAATGGCTGATATTAATTCATGCTGGTCAGCAGTCACATCCTGCGCCATATACACTGTTCCCAGCACTTTGCCCTTTACTGTCACCGTGCCTTCGTATAAAACTAGATAGCGATCGCGCACTTGATAAACTTGCGGTTTGAGCGGCATTTCTGCCAGAGACATCAACTCAGCCGTGGCGGTGAATGCAGAATTTAAGTCCGCAGATTGTGCCAATAGCTGATTGTCTGAACTTTTGACCCAAATCAGTAAACCTGAAGCAGATACATTATTAATTGTTTTTTGAAGTCCGGCCGCGATCGGCAACATTTCACTATAAAGTTCTACATCACGAGGAAAACGAGCAGCGATATATTCAACATTCTGGGTATGAGTTGCAATTAAAATTTGCTGCATTTTCCAGCTTGTCCAGATGCCAACGATACTTAACCCCAAGGTCGATAAAATGACAATTTCCAGAGTGAGACGAAACTGGAGTGAGGCTGGATTAAGGTAGTTTTGTCGGAGTTGACGAATTTCCTCCCGAAGTTGGCGAATCAATGGCATGAGGACGGTGACGATGGATTATTCGATGTACCAAAATTGTATCGAATGCAGAACGATCGCGCTGCTAAGACGTTAGACCTTAGCCTGGAGACGTTGGACTGGAGACATTTTGTTCAGCATCTAGCGCCCAAGCTTCAAAAACCAAAATTCAATCTGACTTCTAGATGAACGTTTGCTGAGAAGAAATCTACAAGAATTTACCTGAACTTATCGTTTTGTAAAGCTCCTCAATCGCCTTCATGACTTCTTTATCTTTGATCTCTATTGTCCTTACTGATGACCTGCACAGCGATTCTCATTTTTACTGCCGAGAGTCGCTTCTGTGATTTCCTGAGATAAAAGCCTTCAGGTAACTTTTAGTCATCATTTTGTGTCGATCGCATTCATTGTTTCGATTCATTTTTCTTGTAAACACTGAATAAAACCCATGACTACAGTTACTCAACAACGACGTAGAATCAATACGCGGTGGGAGCAATTTTGTAATTGGATCACCAGTACCGACAATCGCCTTTACATTGGTTGGTTTGGGGTTTTGATGATTCCCTTACTGATGATTTCAGCGACAGTCTTTACGTTGGCTTTCATCGCTGCACCCCCTGTCGATATTGATGGTATTCGAGAACCCGTCGCCGGATCGCTGCTCTATGGCAACAACATTATTACGGCTGCGGTCGTGCCGTCTTCCAACGCGATCGGGCTACACTTTTACCCCATTTGGGAAGCCGCCAGCATGGATGAATGGCTCTATAACGGCGGCCCTTATCAGATGATTGCGGCTCACTATATTCCGGCTCTCTGTTGTTATATGGGGCGAGAGTGGGAGTTAAGTTATCGGTTGGGAATGCGCCCCTGGATTGCGGTTGCGTATTCTGCTCCACTGGCAGCGACGGCCTCTGTGTTTTTGATCTACCCGATCGGACAGGGCAGCTTCTCAGACGGTTTGCCAATGGGGATTAGCGGCACCTTTAACTTCATGTTTGTCTTTCAAGCAGAACATAACATTCTCATGCACCCGTTTCATATGTTGGGGGTGGCTGGTGTGTTTGGCGGGTCGCTCTTTTCGGCGATGCATGGGAGTTTGGTGACTTCTAGCTTGGTGCGGGAGACGACTGAGAATGAATCTGCAAATGCAGGGTATAAGTTTGGGCAAGAGGGCGAAACCTACAACATTGTGGCAGCGCACGGCTATTTTGGACGGCTGATTTTTCAATATGCCAGTTTTACCAATAGTCGATCGCTTCACTTTTTCTTAGCTGCCTTCCCGGTGGTCTGTATCTGGTGTACAGCGTTGGGGATCTGTACGATGGCGTTTAATTTGAATGGATTTAACTTCAATCACTCTGTGTTAGATACGCAGGGAAATGTTGTCAATACCTGGGCGGATGTGCTCAATCGCGCCAATCTGGGATTTGAAGTCATGCACGAACGCAATGCACACAACTTCCCATTCGACCTGGCAGCAGGAGACGAAGTTCCGTTGATTTCTTTGGTCGATTAGTGATTTCTCCATAGAAGTGAATCTGTTGTAGAAATATCGTTTTTGTGTTTCTACAACAGATTTTCGTGGGTCTAATTTTTATGCGTCAACTCATTCCAAAGCTCATTCCAAAAGTTTTTATCTGTCAATCAAGAAACCATTATCGGCAACTAATAAACTTATGTAAACTCATGCTTATTCTTCATCAGTTCTTCAGGTTTTTTATTTATTCTCCTTTACATCTTGCACATTTGATTCGGTGCTTTAACTCACGTCTTTTCCCCATTACCTCTGATCTCAGAACCTCTAGTAATGGGGCTTTCTACCCCTCTATTTAGGAGAAAACTATGAGCCTTGTCACTGAGCTAATTCTCAACGCAGATAGTGAAGCTCGATATCCGGCACCTAAAGAGATTCGCATTTTTCAGGACTTTTTGAAAACCGGAGAACAGCGCATTCGGATCGCCTCAGTTTTGTCGGAAAACGAACAGCGAATTGTCCAAAACGGTAGTGCCAGATTTTGGGAACGGTGTCCGGTCACACCCAGCAACAGTGGCAATCCTCGCAAGACAGCTTCTTGTCAGCGCGATCAAGGCTGGTATGTGCGGCTTGTGGCTTATTCAGTGTTGGCAGGCAGTGAGCAGCCATTAGTTGAAATCGGCACGATCGGCATCAAGGAGATGTATAACTCGCTAGAAATTCCGCTCAAAAATCTAGTTGAGGCGATGCGCTGCGTCAAAGAAGAAGCGATTTCTCTGTTAAGCGAAGAAGATGCCTTCGAGGTCGCACCGTACTTTGATTACATCATTCGATCGCTGTCTTAGAACAGGTTTGCCGGAGTGTTGAATGGTGACCTCTCTAGATTCTTCACTCCTTACTCTTCAGTTCAATTGAACAACATATAACCTTTAGGAGACTCAAATCATGCAAGATGCCATTACCGCATTAATTAACTCTTCTGATGTGCAAGGTCGCTATCTCGATAATGCGGGAGTCGAGCGGCTGAGAGCGTATTTTCAAAGTGGAGAGCTACGATCGCGCGCTGCCATCAACATTAGCGCCAATGCCAATTCGCTCGTGACGCAAGCTGTTGCAAAATCCCTGATGTACACCGACATTACGGCTCCGGGTGGCAATATGTATACGTGTCGTCGCTATGCGGCTTGTATTCGCGATATGGACTATTTCCTGCGCTATGCGACCTACGCCATGTTAGCGGGCGATCCATCCATTCTAGATGAGCGGATTCTTAACGGACTGCGCGAAACTTATAACTCGCTGGGGGTTCCGATCGGGGCCACCGTTCGAGCCGTGCAATCGATGAAGGAAGTGACGACTGATCTCGTGGGGGCTGATGCGGGGCGCGAGATGGGCGTTTACTTTGATTACATTTGTTCGGGGTTGAGTTAGACGTAGGAGAAGGGATGAGGAATGAGGGATGAGGGATGAAGTTGACAACAATAACTTGTTCCTTGTTCAGCATTCCTCGCCTTTAATTTTGAGGAGAACTATGAGCATTATTACGCGATCAATTGTCAATGCCGATCGTGAAGCACGCTATCTAAATCCAGGCGAACTTCAGGCGATTCGAGGGTTTTTTGAAGAGGGAGAGTCTCGTTTGCGGATTGCGATGGTGCTGTCGGCTAATGAGCGGAAAATTGTGGATAAAGGAACGCAAAGATTTTGGGAGCGATGCCCGGTCACACCCAGCAATAGCGGTAATCCACGGTTTCGAGAATCTTGTATGAGAGATCAGCTTTGGTATGTCCGATTGGTGACCTATTCTGTAATCGTAGGTGATACAGAACTGATTCGCGAGGTGGGAACGAAAGGGGCCCAAGAAATGTATAACTCGTTGGGGGTTCCGATCAAAAATGTTGCTGAATGCATGCGCTGTCTCAAAGAAGTTGCATTAGATTTTCTGCCTCTTGATGATGCGGCGGAGGTGACTCCTTACTTTGATGATTTGATTCAAGCATTCATCCCTTAGTCATTGAATTCTGTATTCACCAGCCTGAATACTAAGTCTTAAACCCTAACTCATTGTGAGTTGATAGAGGGAAAAAGCTCTCTAAATTCCTACCTGTGGAGGACTTTGAACTAGAACACTGGTGTTAAAGTCCCTCAGACTTAGGGGGTCTGCCGTATACACACAAGTCGTTGTCGCTTCGTTTCAGGCGGCTTCAGCCCCCTAAATCCCCCATTCTGGCAGACTTTGACAAAGGAAAGATTTCCAAAGTTCAAAGCCATGACGACGGCTCAATGTCCCCCATTTTTGGGGGATTTAGGGGGCAAAGGATCTCAGCAATGACAGATCGATCGACGTGTGTGTACAGGGCAGGACTTAGGGTGGGGGCAGAAAAGTTGAGTAACGCAGCAAAAAACCTCAACATTTAAAACTTAATTTAGCGGAGCGATCGTATGACGATTCCAACCAGTGGCGGCAGCCCAATTATTCGTCCGCAGCAATATCAAACACTCCCGACGACGGTGATTTCTCACGCAGAACAACACGATCGCTGTTTGCAGGACAGTGAACTCAAGGCACTAGGTGGTTTCTTTGAGTCGGGGACAAAGCGCTTACAGGTCGTAGAGACGCTCAATCAACATGCTGACGAGATTGTGTCAGCGGGAGCCGATCGCATCTTTTTTGGGGGCTTGCCGATGGCGTTTTTAGAGCGTCCGCCCAATCGTCAAAACCTACCGGGATACAACGTCTTATTGAGAGATTTGGGCGATCGTCCCAAAGAAAGACTCAAAGTGCAAAGTTCGACGTTTAATAATCCACTTCAGGATGTGTGGCGGTTTCTCAAAGTGCAGTTGACCGAAGGGCGAGCGCCGCTGCCAGATGGGTTTCGTCCGATCAATATTTCGCGCTATGGGCCGGTGCGAATGAAGCGATCGATGCGTGATCTCGGCTGGTTTTTGCGCTATGTCACGTATGCGATCGTGGCGGGTGATTCTAGCATTATCGCAACCAATGTTCGAGGATTGCGCGGAGTCATTCCTGAAGATGTAACTGAGGCGACTGTTGTAGCGATTCAAGATATGTTGTGGAAGGCGTTGAGTTACTTTCAAGACGACCCAGAGGCGACGGCGATCGTTCAAGAACAGTTTGATGTTTTGCTGACGGAATACATTGTCGAGAAACCACAGAACCGTTTGCGGCAGGGCGTTTCTAGGGATCACCAGGGATTAGAACTGCCCGAAAGCTATGGGTTGTCTGCTACTAATCGACCTAAGTTTGTGATGAAGCCCGGCCTGCCCGCCACCGAACAGGAAGCCGTGATCAAAGCCGCCTATCGCCAAATATTTGAGCGGGATGTGACTCGTGAATATGGCCTATCGCTGACTGATTTGGAATCTAAATTTAAGAGTGGGCAGTTTTCCACCAAAGAATTTGTGCGTCAGATGGGCAAATCTCGCCTCTATCGCAAACTTTGTTATGAACCGTTTGTGATCAGTCGCGTGATTGAGTTAGCTGTTAGACACTTTTTAGGACGGGGCGTGAGTTCGATCGAAGAGTTTCAGACTCACTTCGACACCATCTCACAGAAAGGCTTTCCGGCACTGGTGGATTCGCTTGTAGACTCCGTAGAATACTCTGATTACTTTGGCGAAGAAACGGTGCCCTATCTACGTGGATTGGGACAAGAAGCCCAAGAATGTCGCAACTGGGGCGCACAGATTGAACTGTTTAAACACAGCGCTGTGACTCACAAAGTTCCACAATTTATCACACTGTTTAGTACATATCAGCCAACGTTCCATAATCAACATTTCTATGGGGCTGGAAACGATCCGCTAGAGATTCAGTTTGGCACAATTTTTCCAGAACAGAATTGGAAGCATCACGATCGCCCCGCTGCCTTTAACAAAGATCACCAACGCATTCTGATCGGTTACAGAACAGAAAACGGGAATGGGAACGGCAACGGATACTCAGAAACCTGGGGGAAAGCTCCCGGATTAGACAGTCAGCCTGTTTTGAAACTGCATCATACCAATGGTAAACATGGCGGTAAGAACGGCAAAAATTCAGAGCAGGGAGCCAGCGTAGACCTTCTCAACAACTCTCCAGACTTGTTTATCCAGAAAGCTTACCGACAAATCTTTGGACGCGATATATACCCCGAACAGCGCAACGTCACTGCCGAAATCAAGCTAAAAAGTGGCGAGATCACCGTCAGAGAATTTGTGCGTCAGGTAGCCAAATCACGATCGTTCCGTCAACTCTATTGGGAAACGCTGTATGTGACCAAAGCGATCGAGGTGATTCATCGTCGTCTTTTGGGTCGTCCCACCACTGGCAGGCAGGAAATGAACCGATACTATGATCTGTGCGCCCGCCAAGGTTTCTACGCGCTGATTGACGAACTGATCGATTGCACCGAGTATCGACAAGCTTTTGGAGACGAAACGGTTCCTTTTGAGCGCTATGTGACTCCACGCGGCTTTGAGATGCGATTTCATCGAGGGGAAGCGGCTCGCCTACACGATCGCCAAGGCAATCCTCTAATCGGAGAGCGTGTCTTTCATGGCACATGGGTCAAACCAACGTGGCAAAAAGCCAGAGCCAGCATTCAAGGCGATCGTCCAGAGTTTCGCGGAACCCAAAAATTACTCAGCACCACAAAACTCGATCAACGCCGATTGGAACCGAACAAACATAGTGAAGATCGCGATCAAAGCAATACTCAAGAACCTTCTGAAGTTACATCTGAAGCAACAGAATTTCAACCCGAATTAAACCCAGTTGAGTCATAGACCTATGGTGTTAATCCAAAAGTTTTCAAACAATCCCTGGAGACGATTTTACCGTCGAGTCTTTCGCTTCAAAAAGCTGTCTATCAGTTGGTTTGGAGGAATTCAAGTTTTTTCAGGAGAACCCTATGAGCCTCGTCAAACAAATGATTCTCAACGCCGATGAGGAGTTGCGATATCCCGATCTGAGCGAGATTCGGATGATACAAAACTTCTTTAAAACGGGCGATCGCCGCATCCGCATTGCTGCAATTTTGGCGAAAAACGAACAGCGTTTAGTCGATCGCGGCAGTCAGCGCTTTTGGAAACGATGTCCGGTCACGCCTAGCAACAGTGGCAATCCTCGCAAAACGGCATCCTGTCAACGCGACCAGGGCTGGTATGTGCGGCTAGTCGCTTACTGTGTGCTGGCGGGCAACGACGAACCAATGGCAGAGATCGGCACGATCGGCATGAAAGAAATGTATCGATCGCTGGGTATTCCTCTCGCCAACTGGGTCGAAGCGGTGCGCTGTCTCAAGGAAGAAGCGATCGTTTTACTGGGCGAAGAAGATGCTGCCGAAGCCACGCCCTACTTCGATCACATTATTCAAGCCCTCGCCCTTCCAGGCAGTCCCTATTTTATGAACAACGGAACACGAGAGTACTAATTGGAGGCACGTCCATGACGATCGCATTACAACGCCCCATTTCTGGGGGAGACTGGTTTCGCACGGTAGATGATTGGTTAAAGCGCGATCGCTTTGTGTTTATTGGTTGGTCAGGTTTGCTGTTGTTTCCCTGTGCTTATCTGGCGATCGGGGGTTGGTTTACGGGGACGACGTTTGTGAGTTCCTGGTACACCCACAACATCGCCAGTTCTTATTTAGAAGGCTGTAACTTTTTGACAGCAGCGGTATCGACTCCTGCGGATAGTTTGGGTCACTCACTGTTACTTTTGTGGGGGCCCGAAGCGCAAGGCGATTTGACTCGCTGGATGCAATTGGGCGGATTGTGGAATTTTGTGGCACTGCATGGAGCCTTTGCCCTGATTGGTTTCTGCTTGCGCCAGATGGAGGTTGCGCGGCTGATTGGGCTTCGTCCTTATAATGCGATCGCCTTTTCTGCTCCGATCGCTGTCTTTGTGGCCACGTTTTTAATTTATCCATTGGGACAATCAAGCTGGTTCTTTGCGCCTAGCTTTGGGGTTGCTGCAATTTTCCGATTCCTGTTGTTTGTCCAGGGCTTTCACAATTTTACCTTGAATCCATTCCATATGATGGGCGTAACGGGTGTGTTGGGGGGTGCATTGCTGTGTGCCATTCATGGAGCAACGGTTGAAAATACCTTGTATCAAGATGGTCGTGCCTACAACACGTTTGGCGCATTTGAGCCGACGCAGCAAGAAGAAACCTATTCATTTATCACCGCCAATCGCTTCTGGTCACAGATTTTTGGCGTTGCCTTTTCTAACAAACGCTGGCTGCATTTCTTCATGTTATTTGTGCCCGTGACAGGTCTGTGGATGAGCGCGATCGGCATGGCAGGAATCGCCTTTAACCTGCGAGCCTACGACTTTATTTCACAGGAATTACGCGCCGCCGAAGACCCCGAATTTGAGACTTTCTACACCAAAAATGTTCTCCTAAACGAAGGTCTCCGCGCCTGGATGGCCCCCGAAGATCAGCCCCACGAGCGCTTTGTATTCCCCGACGAAGTACTCCCCAGAGGCAACGCACTGTAGGCACTTCTGTCGGCACTTTAAGAAATGAGCTTTGAGCTTTGCACAAGAATATCCCATCACAATTCTCACTCAAATCCTCAAACTCATTTCTCCTCACTCCTCACTCCTCACCCCTCACTTCCTATGACCACCTTCTTCGATCGCACCAACATCACCACCACAAAAACCCCAAAAGGCAACACCATCACCTCTCCGAGAGAAGGGCGCGATGAAGCGTCTACTGGCTATGCTTGGTGGGCTGGCAATGCTCGGTTTATCAACTTATCAGGGCGCTTTTTGGGGGCACATGTAGCCCACGCCGGACTGATTGCTTTTTGGGCGGGAGCCATGCTGCTCTTTGAGGTGGCACACTACATTCCTGAAAAGCCGATGTATGAGCAGGGAATGATCCTCATGCCTCACGTTGCGACGTTGGGGTTTGGCGTTGGGCAAGGCGGCGCTGTGACGGATATTTTTCCCTTCTTTGCGATCGCCGTTCTCCATCTCATCGGTTCAGCCGTTCTGGGTTTGGGAGGCATTTATCACGCCCTGCGCGGCCCGGCTCGGTTGCCTGGATATTTTGATTTTGATTGGGCAGACAAAGACAAGATCACCTCGATTTTGGGGTTTAACTTAATCTCCTTGGGTCTGGGTGCCTGGTTGCTGGTTTGCAAAGCCATGTTTTGGGGCGGACTCTATGATACATGGCTCCCAGGGGGCGGAAATGTGCGATTGGTCAGCCATCCGACGCTTAATCCGTTGACGATTTTTGGGTATTTGCTCAAGTCACCTTATGGGGAAGCTGGCTCGATCGTCAGTGTCAACAATTTAGAAGATCTGGTCGGCGGTCATATCTGGATGGGTTCGATTTTGATCATTGGCGGCATCTGGCATATTCTCACCAAACCTTTTAAATGGACGGACGGCATCTTTGTCTGGACAGGAGAAGCCTACCTTTCTCAAAGTCTCGGCAACGTTTGCGGACAGGCGTTTATTGCGACAGCCTTTATCTGGTTTAACAACACCGCTTATCCGAGTGAGTTTTACGGCCCGACTGCGCCCGAAGCGTCTAACGCGCAAGCACTGGTCTTCTTAGCGCGTGATCAAGGTTTGGGAGCCAACATCGCCTCAGCCCAAGGGCCGACTGGATTGGGGAAATACCTGATGCGATCGCCCACCGGAGAAGTGATTTTTGGCGGTGAATCCATGCGCTTTTGGGATCTGCGCGCTCCCTGGCTAGAACCGTTGCGGGGGCCAAATGGACTGGATATCAACAAGCTCAAAAGTGATATTCAACCCTGGCAAGTGCGTCGGGCGGCTAACTACATGACCCATGCGCCGCTCGGCTCTCTCAACTCAGTCGGCGGAGTCTCCACCGAACTCAACTCCGTTAACTTTGTCAGTCCGCGTACCTGGCTGGCCTCTGCCCACTTTGTGTTTGCCTTTTTCTTTTTAGTCGGTCATCTCTGGCACGCAGGACGCGCTCGAATCGCAGCGATCGGGTCAGAAAGAGGACTCGATCGAGACAATGAGCCTGTGAAATCGATGAATGATCTCGACTAAATCGCAGGTGGTCGCTCATGACCGATGAATGATGGATCGCGTTCTCAAATCCATCATTCATCTTTCTTCATTACGGTTTACTTTTTTAACACTCATTTATTTGGAGCATTAGATTTACGATGCTTCTACTCGTTGTTTCCACGTTTCAATCGTTCCCACATTTTGTCTACGCAGGATTCGCCTGGTCATTGGTCGGTTTGACAATTTGGAATATTTTGGCTGCGATTCGCAAAGTCACCCAACAAGCGTCACGAATGCACCAAATTCCCTGTGCAACCTGTCAATTTTTTACGGGCAGCTATGACCTCAAATGCACCGTTCATCCCCAAATTGCCATGACTGAGGAAGCGATCGACTGCTCCGACTACACCCTCTCAACCTTCACTGTAGTCACTTCAGGAACGCCCTCTAAATCTCCCATCCCCGGAAAACTTTGACTCAAGACGCTTCTCTCAAAGTCCCCCAGAATTGGGGGTTGGGGGCAGAAGATCTCAAAACCGAAGCCAAAAACTTCATTAACTTCATGTTCTCCAGACTTCAAGTTTCAACATTTACCCTCACAATTAACCCTCACTTTTAGGAGCATCATCTAATGGGACTCCCCTGGTATCGCGTTCATACAGTTGTGATCAATGATCCCGGACGACTGATTGCGGTTCACTTAATGCACACTGCGCTGACGGCGGGTTGGGCTGGCTCGATGGTTTTATATGAACTGTCTCAGTTTAATCCCGGTGATGCGGCGCTCAATCCCATGTGGCGACAGGGAATGTATGTCATGCCGTTTATGGCTCGTCTGGGCGTGGTCAACTCCTGGCAAGGCTGGAATGTGATGGGCGAAGCGGTCAAAGATCATGGGATCTGGACATTTGAAACCGTCGCGGTTACTCACATTGTCTTGTCTGGCTTGCTGTTTCTTGCGGCCTGCTGGCACTGGGTTTACTGGGATCTTGATCTATTCAAAGACGAAAGAACAGGCGAACCGTTTCTCGATCTGCCGCGGGTGTTTGGCATCCACTTATTAGCCGCAGGATTGCTTTGTTTTGGGTTTGGGGCATTCCATCTGACGGGCGTGTTTGGGCCGGGAATGTGGGTGTCTGATGCCTATGGGCTAACGGGTCACATTCAGCCTGTCAGACCTGAGTGGGGGCCGGATGGCTTCAATCCGTTTAACCCTGGGGGAGTCGTGGCCCATCACATTGCCGCAGGTATTACTGGAATCATTGGTGGATTGTTTCACATTAGCGTTCGTCCGGCTGAAAATCTCTATCGATCGCTGCGGATGGGCAATATCGAAACCGTGTTAGCAAGTGCGTTAGCAACTTTCTTCGTCGCAGCATTCACCGTCGCAGGAACAATGTGGTATGGCAGCGCAACCACTCCGATTGAATTGTTTGGCCCAACTCGGTATCAATGGGATAGCCACTACTTTCAACAGGAAATCGATCGCCGCGTCCAATCAAGTCTCGCGAATGGAAAAACCCTCTCTCAAGCCTGGTCAACCGTTCCCGAAAAGTTAGCGTTCTACGACTATGTGGGCAACAGTCCTGCCAAGGGGGGCTTGTTTAGAGTTGGGCCGATGACCAAAGGCGACGGCGTTGCGCTCAATTGGGAAGGACACCCTGTTTTCAAGGATGAGGCAGGACGAGAACTCTCAGTACGCCGGATGCCTAACTTCTTTGAAAACTTCCCCGTTGTGTTGACCGATGCGGATGGTGTGGTGAGAGCCGACATTCCCTTCCGGCGCGCCGAAGCAAAATATAGCTTTGAGCAAACAGGCGTAACCGTTAGTTTTTATGGCGGCAGTCTCGACGGACAGACCTTGAGCGACTCTCCCTTGGTCAAAAAATACGCCCGTCAGTCACAACTCGGAGAACCGTTTGAATTCGATCGCCAAACCTATCGTTCAGATGGCATTTTCCGCACCAGTCCCCGCGCCTGGTTTGCCTTTTCTCACACCGTTTGGGGCTTGCTGTGGTTCTTTGGGCATCTGTGGCATGGAACGCGCACCCTCTTCCGCGATGTGTTTGCAGGCATCGACCCAGATTTGGATGAAGAACAAGTCGAGTTTGGAGTCTTTCAAAAGGTGGGCGATCGTCGCACTCGTCGCAGCGTCCCCGCTTAGAATCAATCCAGAAGGCTGAACGATCGAGGCGAGTCTTCATGATTCACCGCCCACTCAACCGAAGTCCGTCCGCTTCGCCGTTTAGCGCTTCAAGCTGCCAACTCTAGAGACTTTAGCATCGCGCTGACACCACAAAAACGATCATTGAGATCCCTAATTTCTCAGAGAGGTTGGGGATCTGTGATCACTAAAACCAATACAACGCATCGCTGTTCAGAATTGAGTTTTCTCTATTTGTGAAAATGAAGAAATGTAGATAAACATAAACTTCTCATACACATTATGAATTACCGGACGAATTTGAAGATAATACCAACATCACAGAAGTTAGCTTTCGTTATTATATAAGTTTCTGAATTCAAAACTGACACTTACAAGCAGCAGGAGTGATTGCTCATGAGAATTCTGCTGGTAGAAGACGACGAATGCATCGCACAAACGCTTGAAACACTATTAATCAAAGAAAATTACGCGGTTGATATCGCGGTCAATGGTGAAGCAGGCTGGCGATATATCGAAACCTTTGCCTACGATTTGATTTTGCTCGATGTCGTCTTGCCCAAGCTCGATGGCATTACGCTTTGTCGCAAAGTCCGATCGCACCATTACCAAACGCCCGTCCTGTTAATCACGGCTCAAAACTCGCCCACAGAGCGAATTACCGGGCTAGATGCGGGGGCGGATGACTATATGACCAAGCCCTTTGATTTTCCAGAATTGTTGGCGCGAATTCGTGTCCTTCTGCGGCGGGGCAGTACGGCAATTTTGACCATTTTAGAGTGGGAAGATCTGCGTCTCGATCCGGCAGCTTGTAAAGTCAACTACGACGATCGACCGCTTCATCTTACGCCCAAAGAATACCGACTTTTAGAACTGTTTTTGCGAAATCCTCATCAAGTTTTTAGTCGCGGTCGCATTCTCGAACATCTGTGGGGCTGTGAAGAAAATCCTGGCGAAGATACGGTCACGGCACACATTAAAGGACTGCGACAAAAACTCAAACAAGTTGGCGCACCCACCGATCTGATCGAAACCGTTTACGGCATTGGCTACCGACTCAAACAGCTTGCCGTTCCCAAAGCTTCGCTCTCTAATTCGGCGGCCAAAGTGGGACAAGACAGCGCGATCGAGCTAGAACAACCCTTCCTTGATTTAGACCAGCGCAAACAAAAAACCAAAGCCGCTTTGAGAAAACTATGGGAAAAGTTTAAAGCTCAAAATCACGATCGCCTCACCACACTAGAACAGGCGATCGCTGCCCTACAAAACAACGCCCTCGATTCTGAACTGCGCCATCAGGCTCGATTGGCTGCCCACAAGTTAGCGGGGTCGCTGGGCGTATTTGATTTGCACAAAGGGTCACGATTAGCCTTAGCGGTCGAGCAATCCCTCAAACCTGACAGCACCTCAGAGCTACAGCGCCTCGTCAACCTGGTCGAAAATTTGGGCAAAGAAGTCCGACGCGGGTCACCTGACATTTTAGAACCTGTTTCGCAGCAGGGCTGTCCGCTGTTGGTGATTGATCAAGATGCCGAGTTGGTCGATCGTCTGCTCGAAACGGGCTGTTCTCAATCGCTACAGATTGCCAGAATGGCCGAAGACAGCGACCTGAGTTTGGATGCGCTGGTGTTGGATTTTTCGTTAGCAGACTGCTCAGATGATCGTCTGGCTCACCTTGTCGAATTGACGCAATCGATTCCCTTTGCGCCCGTGATGATCTTTACTGATCGCGACAGCCTTGACCTGCGAGTTCAACTGGCTCGATCGGGGATTCATGCCGTCTTTCCCAAGCTTCCTCCAGCGCAAATATTGGAGCTAGTAGGACGAGTGCGATCGCAGCGAGAAGCCGACTCGACACAAGTGCTGATGGTCGATGACGATCCCCAAGTTTTGGCCCTGATGCGAACGCTGCTAGAACCCTGGGGACTGCGATTAACCACGCTAGAAGACGCGCCCCAATTCTGGAATACGCTGCAAACCTGTGTGCCCGATCTGCTGATTCTTGACGTGTCCATGCCGCACTTTAACGGGATCGAATTGTGTCAGGTCGTCCGCAACGCGCCCCAGTGGAGTAAGCTTCCTGTTCTCTTTCTCACCGCCCACACCGACGCAACAACCCTACACCGAGCGCTGATGGCCGGAGCCAACGATCTGATCAGCAAATCGATCGCCGAAACTGAATTAGTGCAGCGTATCTTGAGTCAACTGGAGCGATCGAGAATGCTACAAAGTGTAGGAAGTTAAACCAGAAATCTTGGCTGGAAGTCCCCCAGAATTAGCAGCTTGGGGGGCAGAAGCTTGACAGCGAAACAAAGGAGCTTCATCAACTCACATTAAAAACGTTTTAGACTGCTTTTCTATTTTGTATTGCTATGTCTGACTCCACCCAGCCGAAACTCTCCCAGGGTCAACAGGATGCCTTTCCGTTGCTCCTGCATCGAATGACTAATCGAATTCGGCAATCGCTGGAACTGTCAGAAATTTTGGCCGCAACCGTCGCAGAAGTTCGGTCATTTTTGCAAACCGATCGCGTCAAGGTTTACCGATTTGATCACGATGGCAGTGGTGAAGTGGTGGCAGAATCGATTCACGATCGCCGCTTGCCGTCTCTGATCGGTCACAGTTTCCCCGCCGGAGATATTCCAGAAGTGGCGCGGGAGTTGTTTTTGAGCGCTCGACAACGATCGATCGTCGATGTAGAAACTCAGCAGCTTGGGGCCAGTTCTCTCGCAGAAGAGGGCGATCTGTGGGCAGATATTCGCTTTCGTCCGGTTGATCCCTGTCATGCAGACTACCTGACGGCAATGGGCGTGCGATCGTCGCTGGTGGTTCCGATCGTCGCACATGACCAGCTTTGGGGACTGTTGGTATCTCATCATTGCCAACCGCGTCGGGTGACCGAGCAAGAATTACAGGTGGTGCAACTGGTCGCCGATCAGGTGTCGATCGCCATTGCTCAATCGAATATTCTCCACGAAGCTCGCCTCAGAGCCGCCCAAGAAGCCACGCTCAATCAGGTCGTCTCGCTCTTACATTCTCTGCCCGAAATGCAGATCCAGGAAGCGATCGAGGCGATCATCTCAGCGTTGAATGGATCGGGCGGCAGACTCTTGATTGCCCCTCAAGCGGATGATCAGTCCCCTCAGATTTTGGGCTATGGTGACCAGCCGATCGGCGACATTGAGCAGCATCCCAACTGGCAACCCTGGCTAAACCGTCAGAAAAAACAGGACGTTTGGGCACTTTCTGATCTCCAGCAATCCAGTTTGCCGAGTGAAATTGCGGCCTCTTTTTTAGACGCTCAGGTGCGCGGCGTGTTGATGGTGCGACTTCACTATCGTCAGCAAACCTTGGGATATCTCAGCATTTTTAGACGAGCGATCGACCTTGAGCGAATCTGGGCCGGCGAAGTCGATCAGTCTGATCCGCGTCAGCGCTTACCCCGTCTCTCGTTTGACACCTGGTACGAACTTAAGCAAGGACAATCGAACCCCTGGACAGCGGCCAATCTTCAACTGATGCAGGCATTGGGCAAGCACTTTTCGGTCGCCATTCATCAACACAGACTCTACCAGCGAGTACGGGCGCTCAACGCAAATCTCAAGCAAGATATTCAGATGCGGAAACAGGCCGAGATCAAAATTTCTGCCCTGAATGCACAGCTAGAACAACGAGTCAGAGAACGCACCGATGAACTGCAAAAAACCAACGCAGAACTCCTAAAGCAAATCGCCCAAAGAGAACGAGTCCTCCGCGAACAGCAACAGGCCGAAGCCTCTCTCGCCCGTCTCAGCCACCAAAACGAATTAATTCTCAACTCAGCCGGAGACGGCATTTACGGACTCGACGCAGAAGGAAAAATCACCTTTGCCAATCCTGCTGCCGCCCGAATACTGCACTGCGAAGTGAGAGAATTTATTGGGCAATGGATGCACTCTTATCTCAACTACGCCAAACCAGACGGCACGCCCTACTCACTGGCAGAGAGCCTGATCGAGTCCACGTTGCGCGACGGAACGGTGCAATCTCAAACAGGTGACTTATTTCAGCGCCAGGATGGATCGAGCTTTCCGGTGGAGTATGTCAGCAGTCCGATTCGAGAGCAGCAGACGATCGTGGGAGCCGTCGTGGTCTTCAAAGATATCACTGAGCGACAGATCATCGAACAGATGAAAGATGAATTTGTATCCATTGTTAGTCATGAATTACGCACACCTTTGACATCGATCCGCAGTACGCTGGGACTCGTCGCAAGTGGATGGCTCGATAGTCACCCCGAAAAAAGTCGGCGAATGCTAGAAATCGCCTTTTCTAATACCAATCGTCTCGTTCGATTAATCAATGATATTTTAGATATTGAACGCATTAAATTCGGCAAAATCACGATGGAGAAAAAGTCATGCAACGCGGCTGACTTGATGACTCAATCTGCCGACGCAATGCGGGCCATGGCCGAAAAAGCCGGAATCAAGCTCTATGTCACCCCGATCGCGGTGGATCTCTGGGCAGATCCCGATCGCATCATTCAAACCTTGACCAATTTACTCAACAACGCCCTCAAATTTTCTCCCACTCGCTCTACCGTCTGGCTGACCGCAGAAACTCAAGCCTCATCTCATATTCTGTTTTGTGTCAAAGATCAAGGGAGCGGCATTCCAGAGGATAAATTAGAAGCGATCTTCGATCGATTTCAGCAAGTCGATGCTTCCAATTCTCGCAGTCAAGGTGGAAGCGGTCTGGGATTAACCATTTGTCGAGAAATCGTCCAGCAGCACGACGGCAAAATCTGGGTCGAGAGCCAGCTTGGAGTCGGCAGTGCGTTTTACTTTACGTTACCCCTCATCCCCCATTCTCCCCATGAATAAGCGCATTCTGATCATTGACGACGAAGCGGACATTCGGGAAGCCACCCAGCTTTGTTTAGAGATTGCCAAGGGGTGGGAAGTGTTGACGGCCAGTTCGGGTCGAGAGGGGCTAGAGAAGGCGAGAACTGAGTTACCCGATGCTGTTCTTTTGGATGTGATGATGCCGGATATCGATGGGCTGCAAACCTTCGAGCGATTACAGTCCAATCCGATTACTCAAAATATTCCCGTCATTTTCTTGACCGCAAAAGCCCAAACCGTCGATCGTCGTCAATTTACCCAACTGGCGATCGCGGCCGTCATTACCAAGCCCTACGATCCCCTGACGCTAGGCGATCAAATTGCCGAAATTTTGAGCATTCATCAATAAAATGCCATTAATTCGATCAACGCTGGCGAATACTGTTAGCTTCGCAAGTGCCTTCGGCAACGCGCCTAAAAGAACGAATGCCTTCGCAGACTAGATCCATTCAGGGGTTTGTGAATCCGCGAAGGTGGATCTCATTCTCGTAGCTGCGGTTTTAACCGCCAGGCTGACACAAACTAGAAAATCATCTCAGGCGTAAACTTATTTGAAGACTCTTCACGCTTTCATCAGTTCTTCATTTTTTTCTCCTACGCTTCGGAAGTACGTAATCAGTGTGTTGGTGACAGGTGAAAGCGCAGAAATAATGAGCGATCGCTTCGCCAGTTGCCAGCCACATTAGACACTAGAAGAACTTTGAATACTCAGTTTTGTAAGCAAGGAGTTGTGTAATCCATGCTGACACAATTTGGTCGGGCAATTAGCGGCGGGCGCAACTCCCTGGAAACCGCCCACATCCGCGATCGTCTTGACCAACTTCCAGAAAATAAATCCTCGATTCCCCAACAGAACCAAATCTCCTGGGAGCGTTTCTGTCAATGGGTTACGAGTACTGATAATCGGATTTATATTGGCTGGTTTGGGGTCATTCTCATTCCCGTCATGTGTACCGCAGCGATTACTTTTTTGATTGCGCTGGTCGTTGCTCCACCTGTTGACGCAGATGGTTTGGGAATGATGATCTCTGGATCACTATTGAGTGGTAATAATATTATTACTGCAACGGTGGTTCCGACATCGGCAGCGATCGGGCTGCATTTCTATCCGATTTGGGAGGCGAATTCCATTAGTGAGTGGCTTGCTAATGGCGGCCCTTATCAACTGATCGTTCTTCATTTTATAATCGGGATTATCTGTTACCAGGATCGCGAGTGGGAACTTAGTTATCGCTTGGGGATGCGTCCGTGGATCTCTTTGGCGTTCACGGCTCCAGTTGCGGCGACGGTCTCAGTACTGTTGATTTATCCGATCGGTCAGGGTAGTTTTTCGTCAGGGATGCCGTTGGGAATATCGGGCACATTTAACTTTATGCTGTTATTCCAGGCGGATCACAACATTCTCATGAGTCCGTTTCATCAACTGGGCGTAATTGGAGTGTTTGGCGGGGCGCTGCTTTGTTCGGTGCATGGCTCATTGGTGACTTCGACCGTCGTGCGAAAAACGCACGAAAATGAGTCGATTAATGCGGGATATCGGCTGGGTCAGAGAGAACCAACCTATCGATTTGAAGCGGCCCAGACCTATCAGCAGCGTTTACTGTTCAAGGGGTTCTATTTTCCTAACTCGCGATCGGTGCATGTCGTTTTGGCGGCCGTTCCGGTTGCAGGAATCTGGTCAGCAGCGTTGGGCGTGGATGTTTCTGCGTTTAACTTTCACAAGCTAAATTTTGATCCACCTGCGATCATTCAGAGCCAAGGGGCGGTGATTCCAACCTGGTCAGATGTTGTTCATCAAGCTGATCTCGGAATTGCGGCCCTCGATGAACAAATGGTTCAATTTTTTCCGGTTGATTTAAGTTCAGAGTTAAGTTCAGACTCAAGTACAGATTGGGTTGTGGATGAGTAGATTTCTATTCACAGGGGACTAAACTTTCAATACTGAAGCATGAACAATAAGTAGATTCAAAATTCTACAAGTTGTATTCATTCTTCTGTATTCGATCGATCTTTTCAGCAATCACTGACTTTCAGTAAAACGAATCTCTTTTTGGTTGCCAGTCCCCAATTCCAACTGTTTTCCATCTAGCAAAAGGAGAACCAAATGACTAGTAGTCCTCCAGAGCAACGGCAAGTTAGAGTGGTAACTGATCAAGACCCGGTGCCCACCTCATTTGAGAAATGGTCACAGCCGGGACACTTCGATCGCTCTCTATCGCGAGGAGCCAAGACCACCACCTGGATCTGGAATCTTCACGCCAATGCCCACGATTTTGACAGTCATACCAGTGACTTAGAAGATGTGTCGCGCAAGATTTTTTCGGCTCACTTTGGGCATCTTGCGATCATCTTTATCTGGTTAAGCGGGATGTATTTTCACGGGGCCCGCTTCTCAAATTACACCGATTGGATGGCTAACCCCACGCGGATTAAACCAAGCGCCCAGGTGGTTTGGGATATCTTTGGACAGGATATTCTCAACGGCGATGTCGGCGGCGGGTTTCGCGGCATTCAAATCACGTCTGGGCTGTTTCAATGGTGGAGAGCAGCCGGGATTACGAATGAATTTCAGCTTTATTGCACGGCGATCGGTGCCCTCGTGATGGCGGGTCTGATGTTGTTTGCAGGCTGGTTTCACTATCACAAACGCGCCCCCAAGCTGGAATGGTTCCAAAACGTTGAGGCGATGTTAAATCATCACTTGGCGGGACTGTTGGGATTAGGCTGTCTGGGCTGGGCGGGTCACCAAATTCATGTCGCCTTGCCGATCAACAAACTGTTGGATGCAGGCGTTCCGCCTGAGCAAATTCCATTGCCTCATGAGTTCATTTTGAATTCTCAAGTGATGGCAGATGTATTCCCTAGTTTTGCCCAGGGGTTAACGCCGTTCTTTACGCTCAACTGGGGCGTTTATTCTGACTTTCTCACCTTCAATGGGGGAGTCAATCCCGTCACGGGTGGGTTGTGGCTAACCGATACCGCCCATCATCATTTAGCCTTAGCCGTTCTCTTTATCATTGCGGGTCATATGTACCGCACCAATTGGGGCATTGGTCACAGCCTCAAAGTCATGCTGGATGATGCCAGAACGCCTAACATGCTGCCCTTTTTGAGCTTTATTGGCCCGGTCGGTCACAAAGGACTGTTTGAAGTGCTCACAACCTCCTGGCACGCTCAGTTAGCTATCAATCTGGCCATGATGGGATCGTTAAGTATCATCGTGGCGCACCACATGTATGCAATGCCGCCCTATCCCTATCTAGCAACAGATTATGGAACGGTCGTGTCACTGTTTACCCATCACGTTTGGATTGGCGGATTTCTAATTGTGGGAGCGGCAGCCCATGCAGCCATTTTCATGGTCAGAGACTACGATCCGGCGATGAATAATAACAATGTGCTCGATCGCGTGATTCGTCACCGAGATGCCATTATTTCTCATCTGGTTTGGGTCTGTCAGTTTTTGGGCTTCCACAGCTTTGCGATGTATTGTCACAACGATACGATGCGGGCATTTGGGCGACCTCAAGACATGTTCTCTGATACCGGAATTCAGCTTCAGCCTGTCTTTGCTCAGTGGATTCAGCACATTCACACGATGGCGATCGGTAATCCTGTTCTGAATGCGGCTCAACCGATGGGCAATGTGTTTGGCGGGGTTCACAACATTGTTCTTTCAGGCATTGGCGCAACCGCACCCGGACTGCATGAACCCGTCAGCTATGCGTTTGGCGGCGGTTTGGTGGCCGTGGGCGGCAAGGTGGCAATGATGCCGATTCAACTCGGAACGGCTGACTTTCTGATTCATCACATCCATGCGTTTACCATTCACGTCACAGTGCTGGTTTTACTCAAAGGCGTGTTGTTTGCCAGAGGGTCTCGATTGGTACCAGACAAAGCAAATCTGGGTTTCCGCTTCCCGTGTGATGGGCCCGGAAGAGGCGGCACCTGTCAAGTATCGGGCTGGGATCACATCTATCTCGGCTTGTTCTGGATGTACAACTCCCTGTCAATGGTGATTTTCCACTTTTTCTGGAAGATGCAATCGGACGTATGGGGGACGGTCAGCCCCGATGGGACAGTCACGCACATTACAGGCGGCAACTGGGCTGCTTCGTCAATCACCAACAACGGATGGCTACGAGACTTCCTTTGGGCCCAGGCCAGCCAGGTGATTTCCTCTTATGGCTCTGCGCTGTCTGCTTACGGCCTAATGTTTCTCGCAGGTCACTTTGTCTTCGGCTTCAGTCTGATGTTCCTCTTTAGCGGTCGCGGCTACTGGCAAGAATTGATCGAGTCGATCGTCTGGGCCCACAACAAGCTCAGAATCTCACCCAGCATCCAACCTCGCGCTTTGAGCATCATTCACGGTCGGGCAGTCGGTGTTGCCCAATATCTACTCGGCGGCATCGTCACGACCTGGGCGTTCTTCTTAGCAAGAATGGCAGCGCTTGGATGAGGAAAGCGGTTGCCTTC
Organism: Phormidesmis sp. 146-20; assembly: GCF_052939475.1. Classification (NCBI taxonomy): domain Bacteria; kingdom Bacillati; phylum Cyanobacteriota; class Cyanophyceae; order Leptolyngbyales; family Leptolyngbyaceae; genus Phormidesmis; species Phormidesmis sp. 146-20. Next base: position 34,512 of record NZ_JBJPHT010000015.1, on the reverse strand, counting down.
GGCACGCTTCGCGAGAGGGATGAGTCTGGCTGGCGAGTGCTGAAACTACTTCAATTTGAGTGAGTTTTTTCGCTTCGTTGTTCACCGCTTCTGCCCCCCAACCCCCCATTCTGGGGGACTTAAGACAAGAATTCTAGTTCAAAGTCCCTCACTTGTGGGGGATTTAGGGGGCTTCCAAGATCTCTAACCGCAGCGGATTCCCTTCTGTGGAACACCCCTCACCCCTCACTCCTCACCTCCATTAAAGTTAACCACTACAACGCAATAGCTAACTATGGCGACTAAATTCCCAAAATTTAGCAAAGACCTCGCTCAAGATCCCACGACTCGGCGGATCTTCTACGCGATCGCCACGGCCCACGATTTTGAAAGTCACGATGGCATGACGGAAGAAAATCTTTATCAAAGGATTTTTGCGTCTCACTTTGGTCATCTGTCGATCATCTTTTTGTGGATCTCTGGCATTCTGTTTCACGTAGCGTGGCAAGGCAATTTTGAACAGTGGATTCAAGACCCGATTAACAATCGTCCCATTGCTCACGCAATCTGGGATGCTCAGTTTGGGCCAGCCGCGATCGAGGCTTACACGCAGGCTGGAGCGCTCAACCCGGTTGATATTTGCTATTCGGGGGTCTATCACTGGTGGTATACGATCGGAATGCGAACCAACAATGATCTCTTTGCGGGCGCGCTATTCCTGATTCTATTAGCGGCAGTATTTCTCTATGCAGGCTGGTTACATTTGCAGCCGCGATTTCGGCCTAGTTTATCCTGGTTCAAAAATGCAGAGTCTCGGCTCAATCACCACCTGGCAGGATTGTTTGGTTTCAGCTCTCTCGCGTGGGCGGGTCATCTGATTCACGTTGCCATTCCGGAGTCTCGCGGTCAGCATGTCGGCTGGGATAACTTCTTGTCAGTGCGTCCCCATCCGGCTGGCTTGATGCCCTTCTTTACAGGCAATTGGAGCGTCTATGCCCAAAACCCTGACACCGCCAAGCATCTGTTTGCCACGTCTGAGGGCGCAGGAACCGCCATTCTCACCTTTTTGGGCGGCTTTCATCCCCAAACCCAATCGCTGTGGATGACGGATATGGCGCATCACCATCTGGCGATCGCTGTTCTGTTAATCGTCGCGGGACATATGTATCGCACCAACTTCGGGATTGGTCACAGTATTAAGGAAATGACCAACGCCAAGACATTCTTTGGAACGAAAGTGGAAGGCCCTTTCAACCTGCCGCACCAGGGATTGTATGACGTGATGAACAACTCTCTGCACTTCCAACTAGCGTTTGCTTTAGCAGCCCTGGGAGTCGCCAGTTCACTCACAGCGCAGCATATGTACTCGATGCCGCCCTATGCCTTTATTGCCAAGGATTTTACGACTCAGGCAGCACTGTATACTCATCACCAATACATTGCTGGATTTTTGATGGTGGGTGCCTTTGCTCACGGGGCGATCTTTCTAGTTCGGGACTATGTGCCAGAGGCGAATAAAGGCAATGTGCTGGAACGCATTCTGCAACACAAAGAAGCGATCATTTCTCACCTGAGTTGGGTGTCAATGTTCCTGGGTTTCCACACCTTGGCATTGTATGTTCACAACGATGTTGAGGTCGCCTTTGGCAGTCCTGAAAAGCAAATTTTGGTCGAGCCAGTGTTTGCCCAATTCATTCAGGCGGCTCACGGGAAGGCGCTTTACGGCATCGATACGCTCTTGTCTAACTCAGACAGTGTGGCGGCGACCGCCTGGCCCAACTACGCGAATGTGTGGCTTCCGGGCTGGCTAGAAGCGGTCAACAATGGAACAAACTCACTGTTTTTAACCATTGGGCCCGGTGATTTTCTAGTTCATCACGGGATTGCGCTCGGTCTGCATGTCACGACATTGATTTTAGTCAAAGGCGCACTTGATGCCCGTGGCTCTAAGCTAATGCCCGACAAGAAAGATTTTGGCTACGCCTTCCCCTGCGATGGGCCCGGAAGAGGCGGCACCTGCGATATTTCTGCCTGGGATAGCTTCTATCTGGCGACATTCTGGATGTTGAATACGCTGGGTTGGGTGACGTTTTACTGGCACTGGAAGCATCTCGCCATCTGGTCAGGAAACGTGGCGCAGTTTAACGAAAGTTCGACTTACTTAATGGGCTGGTTCCGCGATTATCTCTGGCAATATTCTGCCCCACTAATCAACGGCTATAACCCGTATGGAACTAGTAATCTAGCGGTTTGGGCCTGGATGTTCCTCTTCGGACATTTAGCCTGGGCTGTCAGCTTTATGTTCTTGATCGCATGGCGAGGCTACTGGCAAGAGCTAATCGAAACCCTGATGTGGGCCCACGAAAACACGCCTCTATCGTTTGGCTACCCCAAAGACAAGCCCGTTGCGTTGTCGATCGTCCAGGGTCGCTTGGTCGGCTTAACTCACTTTACGGTCGGCTACATTGCCACTTATGGAGCCTTTCTAATAGGCGCAACGGCTGGCAAGTTTAACTGACGAGAGGGGTGAGGGGGAAAGATGAGAGACATTAGACATTGAACTTTGGACGAAAGAACATTTTTAGTCCTCAGTCACACCTCACACCTCACTCCTCACTCCTCACTTCTCCAAAAAAGCTTGAGGCAACTCTCCTCTCGTCTCAGGAGTCCTGATCATGGGCTATCACGATCGGGACTTTTCCTATCAATCGCTCAACAAGGTGAAAGGATATGACATCGACTCAGGAAACTACGTTGTCTTCTCCCTATGAGAATGACCCGATCAAGCCCTACAAAGGCGATCCCTGGTTGGCAAATTTATCGACTCCGATTAACGACTCGCCGATCGTCAATGCTTTTATTCGCAATCTTCCCGCCTATCGTCCGGGGCTTACGCCTTTTATGCGCGGACTAGAAATTGGCATGGCGCACGGCTACTTTTTGGTCGGCCCAGAAGTCGTCGTCGGGCCGCTGCGAGAAACGGCTCACGGGGCCAATTTAAGTGGTTTAATTACCGCTATTTACATCACGGTTTCAGCCTGTTTGGGCATCTCAATTTTTGCGTCGGCAACCTTTCAAGGTGATCCCAAAGGCACCTACAATTCGCACTCCAAAGATGACCTAAGACCGCTGCGTAAAAAAGAAGACTGGTTTCAAATTGGCGGCGGAATTTTGCTCGGTGCAACAGGTGGCGCATTATTCGCGTACGCCCTACTCGAAAACTTTGACGACCTCGACGCTATCTTACGCGGCAAAGTCAATGTAGGAATGGCCTTGAGCCAATGGTTTGGTTAACGTAACTTCGATAAAATTCTCCGCTGAACTCGCGATCGAAATGCTTATCCAAAAGTCCCCAGAATTGGCAGTTTGGGGGGCAGAAGATCCCAATAACGAAGCGGAAAATCTTCATCGAATAGACGTTTGATTAGCAACTTTTACCTGGAGAAACGATCATGGCCGACTTAACTCAACTCACAGGACACTATTCGCTTTCATGGTTACCCTGGATTATGATTCCTTTAATCTTTTACATTCTGCCGTTTCCCATTTTTGCAATCATTTTTCTATGGATTGAGCGAGAATCTCCAACCGAAGAACCTTAACTTTTGCAAATAGGAGCCATTTTTGTGAACAAACTATTTCTATTATTGCTGACGTTCCTTTCTGCATTAACGATCTCATTTACTCACCTATCACCTGCCCTTGCTGTCAATACGACACTGGTGCCCTGTGGTGAGTCTGCCGCCTTTCAACAGCGTCGAGAAAATGCCCCAAAAAACAACTACTACTACACCAAGCCGTTTGAAGCCTATTCTTCAGAGCTGCTGTGTGGAGAAGACGGACTGCCTCACCTACCGCTCGATCGCCTCGATTTAGCCCTTGATGTCCTTGCGCCCTTCTCACTTTTTCTCTATGTAGCTGGCTTTATTGGTTGGTCAGGGCGGGCTTACTTACTCAAAGCTAACAAAGCTGACAAGCCAGAAGAAATGGAGATTTTTATCAATCTGCCTGTAGCGATCGCTTCAATTCTGCAAGGCTTATTATGGCCGCTGCTCGCGCTCAAAGAATTCGTCAGTGGCGAACTAACCGCAAAAGATAACGAAATCCCCGTTTCACCTCGCTAGTCTCATCTTCAGGAGTTCAAATCATGCAATATCTTGCGAAGTATCTGACCAGCGCTCCCGTTGTGGCGATCGTGACGCTAGTTATCATTTCTACAATCCTGATTGAGTTAAATTACCTGTTTCCAGGATTGCAGTATGGGACTTATTTCCATCCCATTCCCTAATTTTTTGTAGATTTCAAGTCGGCTTTCTTCATTCCTAATCGTGATGTGAGAATTTGTCTTTGCTGTTCGCGATGCTGTTTGTAGTTGTGTTTACAAGTGCATTCCTGATAGCCTCTACTCTGGGCAAATTCTCCATCTTTATTACAGATGTTATTAGCGGTAAATAGCCGCGATCGCAAACGCAGCAATCAAAGGAAGAATAATTGGCACCGCCACCACAAGCGCCCATTTGTCTACTTTGAGCGGCAGCCCTTCAGCTTTGAGAACGAAGACCCAAACAGCAATTGCTAACACAATCCAGATGCAGCCAAAGAGAAAGAAAACCGAATATCCTGCGTCTGCCATTTTAAGGTTTTTCCTCTCACTCAATTCACTCACTATAGCAACCCCCCAAAGTTGACAAAGTATCTCTAGAGGGACATTGCTGATTTGAAGTTTCAAGAATATTAACGAAGATTTCAAACCCCAATTTTTCACAGAGGGATTCTAAACCTCTATCAGGATTAGGGATTTTTGCGTGGTCAAAGGTTGAACGACTTTTGGGTTCAGACTATCCTGAGTGAGAGCCTGCCAAACAAACCATGACCAGCTACCAATTTCCAGAAGACTTTGAGTGGGGGGCGGCGACTGCTGCCTATCAAATTGAAGGAGCCGCTCAAGAAGATGGACGCAAACCCAGCGTGTGGGATGTGTTTAGCCAAAAATGGGGACGGACTCGCAATCGAGACACGGGAGCGATCGCCTGTGACCATTATCATCGCTATGAGCAAGACATAAAGCTGATGGCCGACCTGGGTATCAAACACTACCGCTTTAGCATTTCCTGGTGTCGGATTGTTCCCGATGGGCGCGGGGCGGTCAACGAAAAGGGCGTGGATTTTTATCGCAGGTTGGTTGATTGTTTGCTCAAACATGGCATTACGCCTCATGCGACACTGTTTCACTGGGACAGTCCCCAGGCGTTAGAGACGCGCTACGGCTCCTGGCAAAGTCGAGAAATGGCGCAGGATTTTGCAGACTATGTGACCGCTACGGTGACGCGGCTGGGCGATCGCATTCAACACTGGATGACGCTCAACGAAATCACCTGTTTTACTCACATGAGCTACGACGTTTGGAAACCGGCCCAACATGCCCCCGGAACTCGCGTCAAAAATCGCAAAGCCGTCTGGCAAACCTCTCATCATGCTCTATTGGCACATGGTTTGGGCTGTCAAGCCATTCGAGCCGCTACGCCTGTCCCTTGTTCTGTGGCACTGGTGGATAACTTTGGTGTGACTGTTCCGTTAAATGAATCGCCCAATCATATTGAAGCCGCTAAAAAAGCATTTCCATATCACTGTGGGAATGGTGGAATCATCTATCCATCGATTACTGGCGAGTACAGTCCATTATTACTCAAACAACTGGGAGAAGATGCCCCAGAGATACAAGACGATGATTTGAAAACCATTCATCAGCCGATCGATGCTTTAGGATTAAATATATATACCGGAACATACATTCGAGCATCCGGCAACGATCAGGGCTGTGAATGGGTTGATTTTCCTAAAGGGTATCCAAAATTACATATGCCGTGGCTGCAAATCGTACCCGAAAGTTTATATTGGGGCATTCGTCACGTTAGCGAAACGCTGAATCGTCCCGACTTACCGATTTACATCACAGAAAATGGCTGCGCTGCACAAGATGAAGTCAACTCAAACGGGGAAGTGATGGATCTCGATCGCATTCTCTATCTGCGACAATACCTTCAATCAGTTCATCGTGCCTCTAGCGAAGGGTATCCGATCAGAGGGTACTTTATCTGGAGCTTGATGGATAACTTTGAGTGGTCTTGGGGGTACGATCGACGGTTTGGTATCACTTACATTGACTATCGCACCCAAAAGCGTCTCCCAAAATCAAGCTATCACTGGTACACAGATTGTATTCGTCAAAATCGAGTTGTTTAAACGCTATCACAAACTCAAATGTTCACCCCCAAAAAACTCCCCTGCCTGTCCCTTTCTCTGCTGTTGGTTGCGTATGTGATCTTCGGGAAATTTCTAACCTTGACCACTCATTCCCATTTTTTGTGGGGCATGGCGATCGGCTGGGGATTGCTCGTCGCGATCGTGCTGATGCATCCCCTACAAGGACTTCAACGCATGGTTAAACGCTGGTTCAAATCAGACACCGTAGCATTTTGCGCTTTGGTCGGACTTGCCGCCTTTGCCTCGATTTTTCTGACCTGGTTCAAGCTGTTTATGCCGATCGTGATGATGGTCAGTGCCGAATTTCTAGCCCGCATCGATTTGCAAACGTCCGAATTTACTGAGCTTCAAGCCTGCTGCCTACTGACTGCAACCGCCTGGATTGGTTTAGGGGTGGGCTGGATGGTCGGGCAAGCTGTTTAGTTAGGGGAGGGATGAGGGAGAACTTCGATGATCTGTTCCCCCTTTGGGGGTAATCCGCTTCGCGAGGAGGGATGAGGCTTATCCTGCCAGGGCTACTAGCGATCGAAAAATACTCTCGTATCCAAACTGCCCTTTTCTCTGAGATAGCGCTGCATCGTTTCTGCCTCCCCAATTTGACCAAATGGGCCGATCGCCACATGGGGCCCCAACGGTCGATCGCGCAGTTGAATTGAATTTTGCTGAACGCCTAATCGAATGGCTCGATCGCGCAGTTCTGGCAGAGTCGATCGATTTCCTGGAACCACGACGTAGTAGCCTCTTGCACTGTTTTCACCAATGAGTGAGCCTGTGCCGCCGACAGCAATTTGACTGGAAATTCCTTGCAATGCCAGTTTTGCTACTTGCTGCTGTGCATTAGCTTCGGTGCGAAACACCCCCACCTGAATCACCCTGCGCCCATCCAACCGTTGCACAAAAGCCCCCGGCTCAACTCGCTTCACTTCCTGCAAAAGGAGCGGGCTATCCCCATTCACAAACACCCGATATTGATTCAAGTTAGCCGCAGGTGGACTAAACAAAGGAGGATTTGCGACAGGCGGCGCTTGATAAACTCGCTCTCCAGGAACCGGGACAACATTATTGGGGTTAACCGTGGGTAATTCCAAAGGCGCAACCGAAGGCGCGGGCGGCAGATTGATATCAGAAGAAACCTGTGCGTCAGCGCGTTTAATCAGCGCCGAAAATGACAAAATACACGCGATCGCGATCAAAAAAGTGAATCGAGTCTTAAACAAAACTGAAATAGCGTGACGATAATAATCAGAAATGCAGGTCATAGCAGATGAATCCCTTGACTGCCAAATTTTGCGGTCAGCATAACATACAGAAGGGATAAGGGAGAACTTCATTCCGCTTCGCCAGGAAGAATGAGGGATAAAAGTTCTCAAATTCAAAGGCTCACTCCTCACTCCTCACCCCTCACTCCTCACTCCTCACCCCTCACTCCTCACTCCTCCCAAGTGTTAGCCTAGAGAAGCATTCGCGTATTTCGTCCCATGAACAAAGTTGTAGTCGGACTCTCCGGCGGAGTCGATAGCTCAGTTGCAGCAGCCGTTTTGCACAATCAAGGCTTTGAAGTGGTTGGCTTGACCCTCTGGTTGATGAAGGGGAAAGGTCAGTGCTGCTCTGAAGGCATGGTAGACGCTGCCAAACTTTGTGAATTTTTGGGCATTCCTCACCACATTGTCGATAGCCGCGATCGCTTCCAGGAAAACATCATCGATTATCTCGTGACCGGGTATGGCGATGGCATTACGCCGCTCCCGTGTTCTCAGTGCAACAAAGCCGTTAAATTTAGCCCGATGCTCACCTTTGCGCGGGAGTTAGGGATCGAGAAGATCGCCACGGGGCACTATGCACGCATTCAATACAACCCGCAGACCCAACGGCATGAACTGTGGCGGGCGGTCGATCGCACCAAAGATCAGTCCTATTTTCTCTACGATCTCAGCCAGGATGTGCTCGCTCAGGTCGTGTTTCCGCTCGGCGATCAGCCCAAAACTGAAACTCGTCGCATCGCGGCTGAATTTGGACTCCACACTGCCGATAAGCCCGAAAGTCAAGACCTCTGTCTCGTCGAAGCTAATGGCTCTATGAAGTCGTTTCTCGATAAATACATCACGCCCCAAAAAGGTGACATCGTAGATCAAGCGGGACGAATTTTGGGTCAGCACGAAGGCGTTCATCACTATACGATCGGACAGCGCAAAGGGCTGGGAATCGCCCACAGTGAGCCGCTCTACGTGATCGGATTGGATGCCGGACGCAACCGCGTGATTGTCGGCGATCGTTCTGAAGCCTGGGAAACCGAATGCAGCGTACAGCGCGTTAACTGGGTGTCGATCGCAAAACCAACTGCGCCCATTCATGCCGATGTGCAAATCCGCTATCGATCGCCTGCGATGCCTGCGACGGTGATTCCACTGGCTAACGATCGTATCCGCATTGTCTTCGACGATCCTCAGTTCAGTATTACGCCCGGTCAGGCAGCTGTCTGGTACGACCAAGAAGTGCTACTCGGCGGCGGCATCATCGAAAAGCGGTAAAGAGAGGTCAATTTGATGAAGGTCTTTCGCTTTGGTGTTCAGATCTGTTGTCCCTAACCTTCACACCAGGTTTCTGGTTCAAAGTCCCTGACTCGTGGGAGATTTGGGGGGCTGAAGGGCTGAACACCGAAGCAAAAAACTGCATCGACTTCCCAATCCTAGCTAATCAGACCCACCCGAAACTAGCTTAAAAACCCTTTCTGTCCCACTGCCCGATCGTCTAAATACATACCGCTTTCCGATCGTCAGCGTGGTTGAAGTCGTGGGATCGCAATCCGCGCAAGTGCTATTAAATCTTACCTTTAGCCCAAACGACGAGTTAGAAGAAAAGCGTCTAGAGTCGCCCGGATTCAGTACTTCTGAGTCTCCGTCAACCGTGAAGGCAATCACGCTGCTGGTATGGTTTGAGATGCGGGTGTAGGTTTCGCGATCGTCTGGTTCCATAATCGATTGCAAGACTCTGCCATCCCTGCATTTAAATTCGCGCACCTTACGAATATCGGCGCATTCATTCAGTGAAACGCTGGAATTTTTGCAGATTTTTTTCTGCTCCCACTTTGCGTCACTTTGGACTCGCTCCAATCTTTTGAGCACTTGAGCGCTAAATTTACCCGAATCGATCACCCGATTGCGCTCTTTAATCTCATACTGAAACTCGTTGTTGCCTTCTACCAGGTTAAAGCGTCGTCTGTCGTGGGTATTGCCTAACGAAGCGCGGGCGGTTTCGGAGGTGGGGCGACGTTCGTCATATTCCCGATCGGTATAGGGATAAGGATTGGCGCTCACTCCCTGGGTGACATTGCGAATGATCACACGGCGATGAGGAGCAGGCGGCGTTTTTTCTGAGATAAAACTCGCTTCCAGTTCAGAAATCACCGTACTCTGGCAGTCTCCAAAGTATTCTGTCATGACAAAGTTTGCTTGATTAAGGGGCGATCGCCCTCCAAATCTCAGCCCAACTGAGGGAGTAGGGTTCGTGACAGATTGAGTTTGAGCAGACGTGGGGAGAGAATGGGTGACCGCTGCAAAAACTCCGACGATCGCGCTCACTGACAAAATCCAACTTCGCTTCATCAAAGCCTCCCCATTATTCTTTCTGGTTTACTTACCCTATGATTTACACGAACCCAGAGGATAAATCCAGAAATTACACGTAGGGTTTACTGAATGTAATTCAAAAGACTTTGCTGTTTAAATTGATCTACCCGATCGTACTACTCAAGGGAACAGGGGCGCTCTAAAGCCGATCGCAGCAGATCCTTATAGCCTCGACTGCTAATCACATACGCCCCAAATCGCTCTAAATGAGGATTCATCATCTGAGCATCAAATAAGACAAACTGCCGATCTCTCAATCGCTCCACCAGCTTGACCATCGCGACTTTAGAACCTTCTGGAATCCGAAAAAACATCGATTCGCCGATAAACGCTCCACGAATCACAATTCCTAAAATGCCACCTGCCAATCGATCGCCCTGCCAGGTTTCAAAACTGTGGGCCCATCCCGCCTTGTGCAACTCCCAATAGACTTCCTTCATCTGCTCAGAAATCCAGGTCGTCTCGCGATCGGCACACCCTTCTACCACTGACTTAAAATCTCGATTGATGGCCACCGTAAACCGCTCTTGATTGAGAACGCGCTGCAACGATTTGGGATAGCGAAAGCGATCATCCAACGGAATCAACGTTCTCTCTCGACTGCTATACCAACTCAGATCACTGCCTGAGTCGTCCGCCATCAAGAAATAACCCTGAGCATACCCTTCGACGATGGAGGCAACATCAATCTGCATAGCGGTAGTTGCAGGGTCGTCCATCCCTGAAGTCCATCATTACAAAAACGTCCATCATTACAAATGACAACGGACAGATCACCAATCACAAACGGGTGAGTGTATAGTTTGGATAGTTTAGCCGATCGCGGAAGGTGTCCCAATGGTTGAACCCATTCCACCCATCACATTACCCCCTGCCAAACATCCAGAGCAGGAAGGAGCCTGGTTACAGCAAAATCTTCAACAGTGGCTAGACCAGGAATTTTTGCCCGAAGCGATTAACGGAACGATCGCCCAACGTGCGGCTCAGATCTACGTTCGGCAGCGTATGGAAGATGAGAACGATCTGGGTGCGCTGGTGATGGCGATTATTTCAGAAATGCAGGCGTTTGACTTTTCACAAAGTTTCTATAGCGAATTTGCCGTCGCCAACGCCGTTAGTGATCTGCTGCTCGACAGCCTGGGCATCGATCGCTGTTGTGGACAGTAACGAATAAAATTAACCTATAAAAAAGCTTTGAGTTTTGAGCCTGCCGCTTTGAGTTGAATCTCTCCAACCCAAAAACTTAAGAACTCAGCCCTCAAAACTCTCTTACCAGCTAGACTTGACCACGCCTGGCAACAAACCCTGGTGAGCCATTTCGCGCAAAACGTGGCGAGACAGACCAAAATCGCTGTAAACGCCTCTCGGACGACCCGTTGCCCAACAAATCTTACGAACCCGCACACGAGCGCTGTTGCGAGGAAGCTGCTGAATTTCGCGATGGATTGCCAGCTTTTGTTGCTGAGAGGTGGCCTTCGCGAACTGTTCTTTGAGTTCTTGTCGCTTCTCAGCGTACTTCTCGACCGTTTCTTGACGCTTTTTAGCGCGCTCAATCATGCTCTTCTTAGCCATGAATCGTCAAACCATAAAAAGACAGTGCCTCTCATTGTACCGAATGAAGGGTGAGAAGGGGGAGAGAATTTTTGGGTGAGGCGTGAGGAGAAACCAAATCACAATCATTGAATCCAAGATCTTTGATTTGAAGTTCCCTAGAATGGAGGGTTTGGCGGGCAGAAGCGCCGAATAACAAAGCGAGGTCTCAACTTCACGTCAATTTAAGACTCGCTGACTGCGGTTTCTAGCGGTTTTTGGGATAGGTTGGCGGAGGGGCACAGATCAGAAAGGGCACAGCGATCGCACTGTGGTTTTCGAGCGTTGCAAATGGCGCGACCGTGGTAGATCAGACGAATCGACCAATTTTCCCAGTCAGGTTGAGGGATCAGCTTGATCAGGTCTCGCTCGATTTTGACGGGTTCTGTCTCTTTGGTCAGTCCCAGCCGATAGGTGAGGCGTTTGACGTGGGTATCGACGGTGACTCCCAAATTGATGCCGTGGGCGTGGGCTGAGACGACATTGGCAGTTTTGCGGGCGACCCCTGGCAGACGCAGCAGTTCCTCCATCGTTTTGGGCACCTTGCCGCCAAATTCAGTCATGATCATCCGACAAGCCCCCTGAATATTCTTGGACTTGTTGCGGTAAAAGCCTGTAGAACGTACCAATTCTTCGATCTCAGCCAAGTCAGCCCCCGCCAAAGCCGCCGCGTCAGGAAATCTGCGAAATAGCTCAGGCGTAACCAGATTTACCCGTTCGTCGGTGCATTGAGCCGAGAGGATGGTCGCAACCATTAGCTGAACGGGAGTTTCGTAGTCCAACGTGCAAGGAGCTTCGGGGTAAAGGCGTTTTAGCCGAATTAGAATCTCCAATGCACGCTGTTTTTTAGCGGATAGTTTGCGCGTACTCACTGTGGAATCAAATTGACGGTATCGCGAATGATCAAGAAAACGCCCAATCCCAACAGCAAAACCAATCCAGTTTGCATCACGCCGTCTTGAATTTTGCTGGGAAGGGGCTTACCGCGCAGACCTTCGATCAGCAAGAAGGCGAGTTGACCACCATCCAATGCAGGCAAGGGCAAGATGTTGATGACTGCCAGGTTAATACTGATCAGCGCTGCAAAGTTAAACAGACTGGACGCATCTGATTGAGCAATTTTGGCCCCAGTTGCCACGATCGCCACTGGACCCGATACCTGTTCTGCGGTTTTGCTAAAGTTGCTAATCAGTTGCCCAAAGCCTTGCACCGTCAACACCACAATACGCTGAAACTCGTCAGCCGCCCAACCAAATACCTCCGAAATGTTAGCAGGATGCTTGTAGTAGACAGCTTTGCCATCCGGCTGCTTTTTGACATGAGGCTGTAGCGCAATCCCGATTCTGCCTTTACCATTCACGTCGGACGGGGTGACGTTGAGGTTCAGATTCTCGGATTGGCGTTGGACGCTGAGTTGGAGGGGCTTATTGGGACTCGATTCGATCGCGTTTCTCAAATCCGTCGCCGCCTGACTCGTCGCATCCAAGGTTTGACCGTTGACCGCCACGATGATGTCTCCATCTTTGATGCCCGCTTGCGCCGCCACTTCTTGAGGAGTCACCTTGGGAATCACCACGCCAGGGAGATAATCAACAGCAGGAGAACCGACGATCGCCATCTGCCCCGCCAGCACAAAGTAAGCAAAAATCAGGTTCGCAATCACCCCTGCACTGATGACGATCGCCCGATCCAAAACGGGACGATTTCTCAACAGATTGGGATCATTGGGGGGAATGTCGCTGTCAGGATCATCATCGGGAAAGCCCACAAATCCGCCTAATGGCAATGCGCGAAGGGCATATTCTGTCTGCGATCCCTGATATTTCCAGAGAATGGGGCCAAAGCCGATCGAAAACCGATTTGCATAAATACCCTGAAGTCGAGCAGCCAGAAAGTGACCCAGTTCGTGGACAAAGATCAAGACTGCGAGAAGGGCGATAACTGCCAGGACTGACATAGGCAAAGACTCGTAAGCTTTTGATGTGAATATCTCTCTATTCTAAGGTGTCCTCAGAGTTGTTAAGAAACTTTACTACTCAAGGATGATAGAACGCCCATTCTAGAATTTAAGCTGGCGAATGCAGTTAGCTTCGTAGCCTGAACCTACTTAGACTTCTGTTAATCCGCGAAGGCGAATTTTGTTCTCTTAGCTGCGGTTTTAATCGCCATGACAAAATCGTGGTTGATCGACAGGCTAGAAGGCGATCGTAAAGACCCAATCGTGATATTCAGGCGCTTTGTTTTCGGTAATTGCGGTTAGTTTGTCTTTGAGTCGATCGGTGATTGGGCGCGCTTTTGGCAGGTCAAAGGTTTCGATTTTTTTGACGGGCGTAATCTTAGCGGCCGTTCCGCTTAAAAACACTTCATCTGCGATAAAAAGCTCTGATTTATCAACTGGTCTTTCAACCACTTTGATTTCCAAATCTTGGGCGACAGTGAGAATGCTGCCTCTGGTAATTCCTTCTAAGATGTCCTGATCGTACCCAGGCGTAATCAGTTCACCGTTGCGAATAATGAAAATATTCATGCCAGACGCTTCGCTGACTTTGCCTTGAGAATTTAACAAAATTGCTTCATCAAATCCCGATTCCACTGCTTCAGTTTTTGCCAAAGATGAAGTGATATATGCGCCACTGATTTTGCCTCTCAAGGGCAGACTGCGATCTTCTTGACGACACCAGGAGCTAATTCGACAAGTCACGCCATCCGGAGATAAGTAATCGCCCAACTCTAACCCATAAACAAAAAAGTCTTTTTCAATATTGTGTAAACGTGGGGCAATGCCTAACCCAGATGTATAGACAAACGGACGAATATAAAAGGATTGAGTCGGTCTATTTTTTTGAACAAAATCAGTAATAATCGCTTGAATTTTATCAGCAGGTAGATCGTAGTTAATCAACGTGGCGCTCTTGCTAAGTCGCTGACAGTGTTTGTCGAGTCGAAATAAAAGCACTTGATTGGGATTAGTCGGATCAGGAACGCCGCGCAGCCCCCCAAATGCTCCCGTTCCATAGTGCAAAGCGTGCGTTGCGATCGACAGATTTGCCTCAGCAAACGGCATGAACTGATTTTTGAAGTAAGCGATCGGCAGAAAGTTGTGCATAAGAGGTTCGCGTGTTGATAGAAAAGAATTTCTATTGTATCGACCCGCACTCATTCTCATCCCCGATCGACCACCAAAATTTGATCGCAGTCTGGTCGATCACTTCTCTGAAGACAAATGATTCACTCAAATCAGTTACTCAACAATTCACCATTGACACGCGCAGCACAAACTGATGATAATGGGAGGCTGTTGAAAACTTTAGCACTCTTTTAGAAACCCTTGGCTAACGTAGTTGTAATTGGTGCCCAGTGGGGCGATGAAGGGAAGGGAAAAATTACCGATCTGCTCAGTAAGTCAGCAGATGTGGTGGTTCGTTACCAGGGAGGCGTAAACGCTGGACACACCGTTGTCGTCAAGGATCAGACCTTCAAACTGCACCTTATCCCTTCTGGCATTTTGTATCCTGAAACCGAGTGCATTATCGGCTGCGGGACGGTGATTGATCCCAAAGTTCTGATTGAGGAACTGGATCAGTTAAAGGAATTGAACATTTCTACCGAAAACCTGCTGATCTCCGAAACGGCTCACGTCACAATGCCTTATCATCGGCTGATCGATCGCGCCTCTGAAGAACGGCGTGGCACCCACAAGATCGGCACGACCGGGCGAGGAATTGGCCCAACCTATGCTGATAAGTCTGAACGAACGGGGATTCGAGTTGTGGACTTGATGAATCCTGACATGCTGCGGAAACAGCTAAATTGGACGATCGCCTACAAAAACGTCATTCTCGAAAAGATGTACGATCTGCCGCCCCTGGATGCCGAAGCGGTGATCGCTGAATATTTGGAATACGCCGATCGCCTGCGTCCCCATGTGGTAGACAGTTCGCTTAAAATCTACGATGCGATTCGCCGCAAGCGCAACATTCTCTTTGAAGGCGCACAAGGCACGCTGCTTGATCTCGATCATGGCACCTATCCCTACGTCACTTCTTCAAATCCCGTAGCGGGCGGTGCCTGTGTGGGGACGGGGATCGGGCCGACGATGATCGATCGCGTGATCGGAGTTGCCAAAGCCTACACCACTCGCGTCGGAGAAGGGCCGTTTCCGACCGAACTGCACGGCGAGGTGGGTACGACCCTTTGTGAGCGAGGCGCAGAATTTGGCACGACGACAGGCAGACAGCGACGCTGCGGATGGTTTGATGCCGTGATCGGGCGCTACGCCGTGCGGATCAATGGGTTAGACTGTCTAGCGATCACCAAGCTCGACGTGTTAGACGAAATGGAGGAAATTCAAGTGTGTGTTGCCTACGAAATTGATGGGCAGCGCTGCGAAGATTTCCCCAGTAACTCGCGTGTGTTTGCCCGATGCAAGCCGATCTACAAAACCATGCCAGGGTGGAAGCGATCGACCGAAGACTGCCGATCACTCGAAGATTTGCCGTCTCAAGCGTTGGACTATCTCAAATTCCTGGCAGAATTAATGGATGTGCCGATCGCGATCGTCTCTCTGGGAGCCAGCCGCGACCAAACCATCATCGTCGAAGATCCCATCCACGGGCCCAAGCGCGCTTTGTTGTACACCAAATAGCAGAAAGAAAGAGAGGAGGGGTTGTCTTTAGACACGCTTCGCGAGGGGGATGAGGGATGATGTGGAGAAATTTTTTCCGTCGTTCCTTACCCCTCACTCCTCACTCCTCACTCCTCACTCCTCTAGTCAAAAGGTCATTATGCAAATCACAATCGAATGTCAGAAACGCGCTCCCGGAAGCAAACCGAATGCGCTGCGTCGTGAAGGAAAAGTTCCTGCGGTGCTCTATGGTCACAATGGGCAGGAGTCTGTTGAATTAACGCTGGATGCCAAAAAAGCAGAATTCTTAGTGCGCGATGCGTCAGTCAACAACACCTTGATTGATGTCAGCGTCCCTGAGCTACCTTGGTCGGGGAAAGCGCTGTTGCGTGAGATTCAGTCGCATCCTTGGAAGCAGAGTCTCTATCACCTCAGCTTTTTCTCGGTGTCGGCGCACGGCGTTCTCGAAATTACGGTTCCGCTGCACTTTGTGGGCGAATCTTATGGAGTCAAGCAAGAAAGCGGCATTCTCAACACTGAGTTGACTGAATTGGAAGTGAAATGTCTGCCCGATCGCATTCCTGAAGGCATCGATGTAGACATTACTGATCTCAAAGTGGGCGATTCTCTGCATGTGCATGAGTTGAAACTCCCCGAAGGAGTAATAGCCGTCGGTGAAGCCAGCCGCGTGGTTGCTCAGGTGACGGCCAGCCGCGAGTAGTTGCCTGTGAATTTCAAACCATGAATTTCAGGTGTATTTAGAACCAGGGAGCCGATTTCCCTGGCTTTTTTATGGTTGAATCTCAGTGAGCTTCATCGAATTGACGTTAACCGCTACTCTCTACGCTATTACAACTCGCTAACCTATGACTGACACCAACCTGCCGCTTCTCGTTCAACAGATGCTCAAGTCGGATTTTTATCCACATCCGGTGACCGAACCGATCGAGCTAATTCAAACTCACGTCTCGTATGTGCTGCTGACGGGGGAATTTGTCTATAAGCTCAAGAAGCCTGTCAACTATGGCTTTCTGGATTTCTCGACGCTCGAAAAACGAGAGCACTTTTGTCACGAAGAACTGCGCCTCAACCAGCGAGGAGCCGCCGAACTGTATTTAGACGTTTTGCCTGTGACGCAAGTGGGCGATGCGTTTCAACTAAGTGGGACGGGAGAGGCGGTTGAATACGTCGTCAAAATGTGTCAGTTTCCGCAAGAGACGCTATTGAGTGCAATGTTCGATCGCAACGAACTCACCGAACAGCATCTCAAAGATCTGGCAAAAGAATTGGCTCGATTTCACGCACAAGCGCCCACCAATGACTACATTCTCAGCTTTGGGGAGGTGTCGCAGATTCGGCAGGCGATCGACGAAAATTATGATCAGACGGTCGGCTACATCGGTGGCGCACAAACTCAACAGCAGTTTGATGAAACCCGTGCCTATACCGATCGCTTGTTTGCCGAGCAGAAAGCACTGTTTGATAGTCGCGTCGCTCACCAGTGGATTCGAGAATGTCACGGCGATGTGCATTTGAGAAACATTTGTTTTTGGCACAACAAAATTCTCTTGTTTGACTGCATTGAGTTCAATGAGCCGTTTCGGTTTGTCGATGTGATGTTTGATATTGCCTACATCATCATGGATTTGGATGCCCGCAACCGTCCCGATTTGAGTAATTTATTTCTCAACGCTTACATTGAGCAAACGGGCGACTGGGAAGGGTTACAGGTGTTGCCGCTGTATCTCAGCCGTCAGTCCTACGTGCGGGCAAAGGTAACTTCGTTTCTGTTGGGCGATCCGTCGATTCCAGAGGCAGTCAAGCAAGAGGCGATGGCGACCGCAAAACGATATTACACGCTGGCCTGGGAGTATACCCAACACAAGTCGGGGCGGCTGATCCTCATGGCTGGCTTGTCTGGATCGGGCAAAAGTACCGTAGCTGGGCAGTTAGCCCGTCAGACAGGAGCCATTCAGATTCGATCGGATGCCGTTCGCAAACATCTGGGCGGCGTGGCGTTGGATGAAAAAGGCAGCGCGGATCTGTACAGTCCTGAAATGACGCAAAAAACCTACGATCGCTTGCTCCAACTCGGTTCCATTCTGGCGGCTCAAGGCTACACCGTAATTTTGGATGCTAAATATGATCGTCAAGCGCTGCGTCTCCCGGTGATTTCTCAAGCCCAAGCCCATCAGATTCCTTTACAAATTTTGCATTGTGATGCGCCTCTGTCGGTGTTGCGCGATCGAGTAGAAAAACGCGAAGGAGATATCTCTGACGTGACGGCTGATCTCCTCGACCAACAGCAACTGGAATCTTTCTCAGAAATCGAACAACCCTATCTAAAGACCCTGGACACGACTCAACCGCTGGAGGAACAATTGAAATCAATAAGCTAAAAATTAGCGATCGGCTGAATGAGCGAAAACTAACGTGAATTCGAGGCGCTTCTTCATCGAACGGTCGTAACTTGAAGACGGAGCTGACCCTTGATCTGAGCGATCGCCGCAAAACCAGGGAGATTCACTGTCCAAAAACTAGACTTGAACAGGTCAGCAGATCATTAAGTTAGAGTTGAATCCGATTAGATTTTCTTATTGGAGAGGAGCGATCGCCTCTTTCCTGTGGAAAACCACCCCCATTTCTGTGGAAAACTTTGTGGGAAACCTGTCAAAAACTCCGATATTTAGTGGAAAACATCCAACAGCTCACCACATGTAGTGGCAAAAACAGATCTTTTCCACAAGTTTTCCACAGGCTGACTGACCCTCAAAATCGCTTTGGAAAGTCGATCAAGCTTCTTTTCCACAGTTTCCACAGTTTCTTTTATCACAAATTAACCCCTCAACTCAAGCGTTACAATCCTTTCACCAAGCCAACTTCAGACCCGGTGGAACGATCTAGAAATGGGTGCTACTATGCTCAAGCAAGAATTTCTTAGAACTGTTTGAGCCGCTTCCCAAATCCAAAACGACCTTTAAAACAAGTTCATCTGCCTTTTTCCTCTTAGCCCTCCCAACTGCCATGAAACTGGTCTGCGCCCAAAATAACCTCAACACTCACCTCTCACTGGTCAGCCGTGCCGTTTCATCACGCCCCACGCACCCAGTCTTAGCCAACGTCTTACTCAACGCTGATGCCACCACTCAACAAGTCAGCCTGAGCGCCTTTGATCTCAGCTTAGGAATTCAAACTAGCTTTGCTGCCAAAGTTGAAGAAAGTGGCACCCTTACCCTGCCTGCCAAACTGCTCGGTGACATCGTTTCACGCTTGCCTGATGGCGACATTACCTTAGACAGTGACCTCAACGCCGAGACCGGAATGTTGACCACCCTGACCTGTGCATCGGGACGCTATCAAATGCGAGGACTGGGAGCCGAAGAGTTTCCCGAACTGCCTGCGATCGCAGAGGGCGAATTAGCTCACCTCTCCACCGAAGCGCTCATTGATGGACTGCGTGGCACCCTCTTTTCTTCGAGCGCGGACGAGACCAAACAGGTTTTGACGGGTGTTCACCTCAGTTTGCAGCCCGATGGGTTGGAGTTTGCTGCTACCGATGGGCACCGTCTCGCCGTCGTGCAGACCCTCAACCAGGAAGAGGATGGATCACCCGCCAGCAAAACCGAAAACGATGCCAGCTTGAATGTGACGATTCCTGCCAAGGCGCTGCAAGAATTGATGAAAATGTTGGGGCAAAGTGGCGCGTCGATCGCAGTCCGATTTGATCAAGGGCAAGTCGTTTTTGAATGGACGGATCAACGCCTGACCAGCCGCTTGCTAGAAGGGCAATATCCCAACTATCGGCAACTGATTCCTCGCCAGTTTTCGCATCAGATGACGCTCGATCGTCGCCTTCTACTCGGTGCTTTAGAACGGATCTCGGTGTTGGCTGACCAGAAAAACAACATCGTCAAAATGACGCTCGACAGTAGTAATCAAGAACTTACGCTGTCAGTAGACGCTCAAGATGTGGGAAGTGGTCGCGAGTCGATGCCTGCTCAAATCACGGGCGATGGGTTAGACGTTGCTTTTAATGTGAAATACCTTGTCGAGGGTCTCAAAGCAATCAATACATCCGAAGTTCAGATGCAGCTAAATACTGCCACCAGTCCCGCGATTCTCACACCGTTGGGAAGTCTGAAGATGACTTATTTGGTGATGCCTGTGCAAGTAAGATCTTGATCTATAGCAATCCGAAATGAGTCATGAACAGATTTTTATCGCTCCGTTCCAGTCCGCTTCGCCCCCTAAATCCCCCATTCTGGGGGACTTTGAAACTGGGGAATGGGTCTTGAAATCTAGGAAGTCTCTCGGCTCAAAGTCCCCCAACTTTGGGGGATTTAGGGGGCACGATCAAGTCTGCATTTCACGAGTGATTTGGGATTGCTGTACAAATGTCAACTCTAGAAAATTTGTAGGCTTCGTTGTTTAGATCTTCTGCCCCCCAACCCCCAATTCTGGAGGACTTTAGAGCAAATGTTTGAGTTCAGAGTTCCTCACGGGTGGGGATTTGGGGGCATTTTCAGGTGGATATGGATGAAAAATTTGATCGAATTCACACAATCTGAGTCTTAAAGTCGTTAAGTAAAGCGAACGCTACAAATATTTTTGCAATAAGAGCGCCAGCTTCTCTTTGGTTGCAGCAGGGACTTTTTCTAACGGTGTAAGAATGGCGTATTTCAAGGCGGAGTGAGCGTCAGAAACGGGTGGGTTTTGAGTCAGGCGGCGCACGGTTTCTTGAATAACTTTTTGAGCGTTGGCGGCATTTTTTTGCAAGTTGCCAATCACCATCTCGACCGTTACGCTGTCATGATCAGGATGCCAACAATCGTAATCTGTGACCAAGGCCAGCGTTGCATAGGCGATTTCGGCTTCTCGTGCCAGCTTTGCTTCGGGCAAGTTTGTCATGCCGATCACCGTTGCGCCCCAACTGCGGTGCAGGTTTGATTCGGCTTTGGTCGAGAAGGCAGGGCCTTCCATGCAGACATAGGTGCCGCCTCGATGCAGCGTGACTTCAGAGAAATTGAGATCGGCAACCGTATCCGCTAGTATGTTGGCCAAACGAACGCAAATCGGATCACCAAAGGCAACGTGAGCGACAATGCCATCGCCAAAAAAAGTGGAAATGCGATTTTTGGTACGATCGATAAACTGATCGGGCACCACCATATCCAACGGTTTGGCTTCTTCTTTGAGCGACCCGACCGCCGACGCAGAGATCAAGTATTCAACGCCCAAACTCTTCATAGCGTAGATGTTTGCTCGAAACGGTAGCTCGGTTGGCAACAGATGATGGTTGCGTCCGTGACGAGCTAGAAATGCAACTCGCGTATCCTCCAGGGTGCCCAAGATCAGCGCATCCGAGGGTGACCCAAAGGGCGTTGTGATCTGGACTTCTTCTACGTCTTTGAGGGCATCCATTTTATAGAGACCACTGCCACCGATGATGCCGATTTTTGCTTGAGACATATGAGGTTTTTGCGTTTGCGAATCGGGATTATTTTACTGTGTTCTGTTGAGCTTGAGAATTGAGCAGCCAAAAGCCTGTGTAGGTCATCCCCGAATCGTCGGGTTGGATCAAGAGAAAATGGAGTCCCTGGCTAGTTTGTTTGCGCTGTTGGTAAAGTTGGGCAGCCGATCGTACCTCTGAGTCTTCAAAGGTGGCGACTATCCAGCGATCGACGGCTCCCGCTTCTAAAATGAGTCCGTCGGGTGCGCCTGCAATGTGATTGAGTGAGACAGGTTGGGCGGTTTGTAGCCAGCGAGCGATAGCGAGCGATCGCCGTCCTCCATCAATGACAACCCCCGGAATCAGTGTGATAGAGGCGACACCCAACGCGATCGGCAGCCATTCTGTCGGCATTTCTAGAATGGGAATCAGGCGATCTCTAAAGGCATCTTCGAGATCAGCGGCGGGTAGGGAGGCAAATCGCCAGCGATCGCCCCAAAGATTATCTGGTAAAGGTTGAGGTGGGTTTCTCATAAATAAAGAAAAAGAAAAGCGCTAAAGATGGTTTAATAACGACTCGCCATCTGAGGATTCTTGACGTTTCCTCGTAGTCTGTCAAGAAATTTTGGTTAATCGAACGTGAATTGATGAAACAGCTTATCTATTAAATAGAGAACTTTGAACCAGAACGCTGATCTTAAAGTCCTCTAAAATTGGCAGTCTGGGAGGCAGAAGCGCTTGACAACGAAGCAAAAAATCTTCATCGAATTCAAGTTAGCGCCAATGGTCGGTAATTTTTTGGACGGTGCCGAATTTGGGATAATAGAAAATCCCTCCGTCCGCAGGATTTAGGACAGAGATAGAAAATTTTGATTTGCGCCTCAATTTTTAGCGGTGTCATGACTCAAACTTTAGTGGTCAAAATTGGTACTTCTAGCCTGACTCAACCCGAAACGGGACAATTGGCCCTCTCGACGATCGCCACCTTAGTCGAAGTTCTCAGCACGTTGCGGCAGCAGGGTCATCGAGTCGTCTTGGTGTCGTCAGGGGCGGTGGGCGTTGGCTGTGCAAGATTGGGGTTAACCGAACGGCCCAAAGCGATCGCCCTCAAACAGGCCGTAGCCGCAGTGGGTCAAGGTCGTCTGATGCGAATTTATGATGACTTTTTTACGGCAATGCAGCAACCGATCGCTCAGGTTCTCTTAACTCGCGGCGA
The DNA here is from genome assembly GCF_052939475.1 of Phormidesmis sp. 146-20. NCBI lineage: Bacteria > Bacillati > Cyanobacteriota > Cyanophyceae > Leptolyngbyales > Leptolyngbyaceae > Phormidesmis > Phormidesmis sp. 146-20. The sequence goes on along the minus strand of NZ_JBJPHT010000015.1, from coordinate 11,764 downwards.
TCTGGTCGAGCGAAACCACTATGTAAATGTGTACCGCACGTTTCAAGAATTATTGCGGCTGGATGTGATTCCGATCGTCAATGAAAATGATACCGTTGCGGTCGATGAATTGAAGTTTGGCGATAATGATACGCTGTCGGCTCTGGTGGCGAGTTTGGTGGATGCCGATTGGTTGTTTTTGATGACGGATGTCGATCGTCTCTACTCGGCCGATCCCCGTAGCGATCCCAATGCTCAACCGATTTCACTTGTGCAGAATATCGAGCAGTTGACCGTCAGAACGGGCAGTTCTGGCTCTAATTGGGGAACGGGCGGCATGGTGACCAAGATTTCGGCGGCCCAGATTGCCACAGGGGCGGGCGTGAGAACGGTGATCATGCAGGGTCGATCGCCCCACAATTTATTCAAAGTGCTGCAAGGGGAAGCGATCGGGACGCAATTTGAGCCACAGCCCCGGCCGATCAACGCCCGCCAACGCTGGATCGCCCACGGACTCATTCCCACAGGCAAACTCTTGTTAGATGATGGAGCCGTCAAAGCCATTCGCAAAGATGGCAAGTCGCTCTTAGCTGCCGGGATCATTCAAGTCGAAGGCAAGTTTGAGAGTCAGGATGCGGTGAAATTGTGTGATCATTCCGGTCACGAAATCGCCAGAGGTCTCGTCAACTACACCAGCACCGAACTCCAAAAAATTCGCGGTCACAAGTCCGAAGAGATTGCCGAAATTCTGGGTTATGCGGGGGCAGAGACGATCGTCCATCGAGACAATTTAGTTTTGAAGTAGAGGCTTCTAGACATTGGACACTAGACAATAGGCGTTGGCTTCAAAGTCCCCCAGAATTGGGGGGTTGGGGGGCAGAAGATGTAACCAGCGAAGCGAAAGAACTGCATTGGACAGAAGTCGATTTGTCGATTTAGAGAATTGATATCGTTCCTCACGCACCATTTCATAACATTTTGTCGCATTTCCTCAAGCGTTACGCCTGATCGGTAAGATGAAAACTGTCAGTTCGTTTCAGGACGGCTAACGGAGTTTAACAAGATGCAACAAAATCAGAATTTGACAGTTGTGGTCACCGGGGCCTCTTCTGGTGTTGGGTTGTATGCTGCAAAAGCGCTGGCCCTACGGGGATGGCATGTAGTGATGGCGTGTCGAGATCTAGAAAAAGCCAAACAAGCCGCCCAATCTCTAGGAATGTCGCCCGATCGCTACACCTTAATGCACATTGATTTGGGGTCACTGGCCAGCGTGCGTGAGTTTGTCAAAACCTTTCACGAAAGTGGCAAATCGTTGGATGCTCTCGTCTGCAATGCTGCGGTTTATCTGCCGTTGTTAAAAGAGCCGCTGCGATCGCCCGAAGGCTATGAGTTAAGTGTGGCAACCAATCATCTGGGTCATTTTTTGCTGTGCAATTTGCTATTGGATGATCTCAAACATTCCGCTTCGGGTGCAGCAAGACTGATCATTTTAGGAACGGTAACCGCAAATTCCAAGGAGTTAGGCGGCAAGATTCCCATTCCTGCGCCTGCTGACTTGGGCAATCTCGAAGGCTTTGAAGCGGGCTTTAAGGCACCCATTTCGATGATTGATGGCAAACCGTTTAAGGCAGGCAAGGCTTACAAAGACAGCAAACTCTGTAACATGATCACCAGTCGAGAACTGCATCGCCGCTATCATGACTCGACGGGCATTGTGTTTAACACGCTCTATCCGGGCTGTGTGGCAGATACGCCGCTTTTTCGCAATAGCTATCCGCTGTTTCAAAAGGTCTTCCCGTGGTTTCAGAAAAATATTACGGGGGGCTATGTGTCGCAGGAGTTGGCCGGAGAGCGCGTCGCTCAAGTGGTGGCTGACCCACAGTTTAAGCAGTCAGGCGTGCATTGGAGTTGGGGCAATCGTCAAAAAGAAGGGCGTGAGTCGTTTGTGCAAGAGCTATCCGAAAAAGCCAGCGACGATCGTTTAGCTGCTCGCATGTGGGACTTGAGCGAAAAGCTGGTATCCATAGCGTAGACTTCACCATTCTATTTGTGATTCACCTTTTGATAAAGTTCCCATTCAGCATAACGTTTCTCAAAGTACTCTGCGATCGACCTTTTTCAACCTGAGATGTGATCATCTTGGGTTTTTTGATTTGAGTGAATGAGCGTCGATCGCCAAAATGTCATTCACAAAACCGATGTCACACGCGGTACAAAAGTAACCTTCTAGAAATTGCTCAAGCGGTTTTTCTTTGAGCACTTCGGGATTGCACTCGTCGATCGCAAGCTGATCTTTTCGATGATATCCACAGCGTTCTTCGTCACCAAATAAAGCTTTAGGGCTTTTGGCTCCAATCAAAATCAATTTTTTGATCACGTTGTGGTTACTTTGACAGTTAGGGCACAGGTTTTCAGAATTCTTAACCATAGAATCCTAGCGTCTTCAGCGTGAGTTGCCTTTTGATGCATTGTTTGATGCATTGATCGTAGTCGATCGTCGATTTATTTTCCTAGATTGCTTTTGATGGGAGGAGTGTCGATCGCACCTGGCAAATCCTCACAGTCAAACGTCACAAAAAAGTCACCCGCCGGAACGCTTCGCCGCAAAAAACGCACCATTGCATCTGCGTCACTTCGATTATTAAATTGTCCAATTTCTCTCGGTTTGTGTCCTGGCATCACGGCAACCACCGCATAAGGACGATGGAAATGAGGATTCAGTCGGGAATCTCGCATCGTTTGGCACCTCAATTTACCCATGTAATCTTATTGAAAAGCATAGTCTTACCCGTGTAAAATTGCAACTACCAAGCATGGGTAAAATAAGGGGGTGTTGCATGGGGAATCATGATGCCAAAAGCTCGGAAAGCCGAACACGGAGAGCCAAAGCGAGATGTGACCGTGACCTTGACGGAGCGCGCGATCGTCGGGCTGGACAATTGGGCGAAGAATCTGGGAGTCAGTCGATCGGAGCTGATCACCCAACTGGGACTAGGCAAAATTCAGGTGCATCCCGACTTGAAAGCCTTGGGGGAATCTATAGCCAGTTGTTAGAAGAAGCCGAAGAGCAACTGGCCGAACTAGAAGATCGGCTCGAAGAAACAAAAACAAAAACGATTCGATATGAGCAAAAAATAGAGAAAGTGCGATCGCGCCGCCAACAAATCTTAGAATCGCTCGAATCCTGGCGACAAACTTTGCAGGGCTAATTGGCTCCTGACAAGGCTAGATTTCATCTGGATTCACACCCATTGCTCTTAAGCGATCGGCTAGACGATCGGCACGTTGACGTTCCACTTCCCGACCTTCTGCGCCCGTGGGGATGACTTGACCTTGACGATCGCACCAACGTAACCAAAGTCCAGCCTGCTCTTCAAAGGTTCCTTCCCAGACCGTTAATCCGAGTCCAACTGACTCCAACCAAACGGGGGCAGCGCATTCCCGATAGTTCTTCCCGGTCAACTCCCAAACCTTGAGAAGCGATCCATTCAGTTCGTCCTGACCCTGAAGCTGCTTTAACGGGTCAAACACCGCATAGTAAGCAACGCCGATGCGGGCATAGTCAGCTTTTTTGGTAGCCAACTCATTGCCTTTGCGATTGGAGACAATTTCAATACAAACCTCCGGCAGCTTGCCAAACTCCCAAACAAAATAGGAGCGGTTTTGCTTTTGGCTCCAGTCCGCAGGCATTTGAAGATTGAGACTCAGAAACGCATCAGGGACGATCGGGTCTTGCTTTAACGCATAAAACAATCCTACATTTGCCGCCGCAATGAATGAAACTTCTGGCGACCAAGAACTATAGAGCGGTTCTACTAAGAGCCGTTGCTGCTTTTCAGATTGAAAGTTGTCCACCGGGATGTCGTCCTCAATCACCAAATGACTAATATCAGGCTGGGTGACGAGTTCGTCGTTATCTACGTCATTGTTTAGAAGTTGTCCAGTCATGGGCAGTTACTAAAGCTGATGCCTTATTATCATCCAGATTCTGAGTGAAGCTTGAATAAGCCGTGTGACTACTCCTCTAATTTCAGACGCTCTTGTTTTTTCTTGGGATGTCAAAGTCCTTCATGTGTGAAAGATTCAAGAGGCAGTTGCAAATTGGCGATTAGCGCGGAAAAATCGATCGAATTCGTATTCAACCCAACGCTGAGAGTAGGATTCGGATGACAGAATGGTACGATCGCAACTTCAACCCGCAGGTATCGACATGACTCCTACCCCGATCATCATCGCCAGAGAGGTCGAAAAGTGGTACGGCAACAACTTTCACGTACTCAAAGGCATCAGTTTGACGGTCAATAAAGGCGAAGTCGTCGTGATGATGGGGCCCTCTGGGTCAGGCAAATCCACCTTTATTCGCACCTTCAACGCCCTCGAAGAGTATCAAAAAGGCAGCATCGAGATTGACGGCATTCAGCTATCGCAAGACATGAAAGATGTGGGAGCAATTCGCCGCGAAGTGGGCATGGTGTTTCAGCAGTTCAATTTATTTCCGCATCTGACGGTGTTAGAGAATGTGATGCTGGCTCCCACCCACGTCCGCAAATGGACAAAAGCCAAAGCCAAAGATGATGCAGGTCAACTCCTAGAGCGCGTCGGCATTTTAGAACAGGCGAATAAGTATCCCGGTCAGCTTTCGGGAGGACAACAACAGCGAGTCGCGATCGCCCGTGCCCTAGCCATGCAGCCCAAAGTCATGTTGTTTGACGAACCCACCTCCGCCCTCGATCCCGAAATGGTGCAAGAAGTCTTACAGGTGATGCGATCGCTGGCCAACTCTGGTATGACAATGGTCTGCGTCACTCATGAAGTCGGATTTGCCCGCGAAGTCGCCGATCGTGTGGTCTTTATGGACGAAGGCTTACTCATCGAAGACACCACCCCCACTGAGTTTTTCACCAATCCCAAAGGCGATCGGGCTAAAAAATTTCTCTCACAGATTCTGCATTAAAGAGAGACGTAGAGGACGTTAGACGTTAGACATTAGACTGGAGACTTTAAATACTGTCCAAAGTCCAAAGTCCCCCATGTCTGCTGATTTAACAAAAAAGGGCATCTTTCGTAGTGTTGTAGTAAGCCGATCGCCATGCTCGACCCCACACCCGATCCAGCACCCGACCCCACACCCGACCCACAAGACTCGCTAGAATCGTTGCCTGCAATGACTTTAGACGAATGGCTGGACAAGCTGAGACGAGCCGATCGCGCCTTCTACAACATCATGGCGATGGAAGTGTGGTCGATTGCCAAAACAATGGACGGCATCATCCCCGGCTTTTGGAGTCGCTTTATGACCAATCGCCGCATCGCCATGAAGCAATTTATCGAAAAAAGTCGCATTCAACATCCCGGATCAGCCTCAGCGATCAACGAAGTAAAGGAACAAGCAGACAGCGATCGCTAATTAATTTTCTCTCAGCTTCAAGTAGCAGGATTGTAGCCAGAAATGCTTGTAGCACAGCTTAACCATACAGTAGGATCACCGAAGCGTTGACAAAGCAATCCATCGGCTGCTTTAGCTCGTACTCCTGACGTTCCCGCACTAAAAAGACCATGAAAGCTCCTAATTCACTCTCGGTCTGGCAACAACTCAAAAACCGTGAAATCACCTGCGAACAAGCGCTTCATCTGCTGGTCGATTCAGAAAACAACGTCACACTGGAACTGTTGGATCGAGAAGTCAGCCATCGATTTTTGCGAGAATTTCCCGATCGCAACGCCCTGCCGCCTCTGATTCCCCTTTTACTCTGGCGCAACTGTTTTTATCTCGGTAGCCCCGTAACGCTTTCTGACAAGCAGGTTCAGGAACTGAGCGATCGCACCTTCACCAACGTCAAAATTATTCCCGTCACCGATAAAAGCTACCGCGCCTGGTATCACACCGCCAACCTCGACCACCATCAAATTAGCTCGACTCCCCTGGTCAACCCCCTCACCGGAGAACTCGAAGCCGAAAACATTGGCGAAGTCACCGAACTCTATCTCTCAAAAGCAGCCGACCAGATCGGACGGATCAGAACCATTATTTCGGGGGCCTTGCGAAATCGGGCCAGCGACATTCACTTAGAACCGACCCCTGCTGGGCTGCGCGTTCGCTATCGAATTGACGGAATTTTACGCGACATTACCACCCTGCCTATCGAAGTGAGTCGGCGAGCGATCGTCGCCCTCAAAGTCATGGCCAACATGGATATCTCAGAAAGCCGTCGCCCTCAAGATGCCCGCATCGGAGAAAGCTACGCCTCTGGTCAAGACACCGACCTGGGACTGGATATGCGCGTCAGCACCTTGCCCTGTGTCGGCGGAGAAAAGGCCGTCATCCGACTGCTGCCCCGTCAAAATCCCTTCTCGAACATGGAAGAATTGGGCTTTTCTCCCAAAACGCTCGAAATCTACCAGCGCTGGCTGCGTCAGCCTCAAGGCATGATTATCTTTACGGGCCCAACGGGGTCAGGCAAAACCAGCACTCTGTACACGAGCTTGCAGGCGATCGCTACTGAATTTGTCAACGTCGTCACGGTCGAAGATCCGGTCGAGTACATTCTGCCGCGCATTACGCAAACTCAAGTCCATGAGGCAGCGGGGATGACCTTTGCAGCCGGATTGAGAGCCATTTTGCGCCAAGACCCCGACATCATCATGCTGGGCGAAATTCGCGATCACGAAACTGCCGAAACGGGCATTCGAGCCGCCCTAACCGGACACCTGGTTTTGACAACGCTACACACCAATGATGCAATGAGCGCCGTTCCCAGACTTAAGGATATTGGCCCCGACCCTGGTTTGATCAGTGATGCGTTGTTGGGAGTGGTGGCCCAGCGTCTCGTGCGAAAAAATTGTCCCCACTGCTCTGAGCCTTACCAACCTAGCGAGAAAGATCTCAAAGCTTTGGGCATCGATCGCGACCACATCGGACACGAATGGCGCAAAGGCAAAGGCTGCAATCGCTGCTTTAATTCGGGGTATTTGGGACGCGAGGCAATTATTGAGCTACTCAACGTCGATGATACGCTGCGACAAATTATTTACGAAGGCACGATGACCCAGCTACAGCGCTACTTATTAGATGGCGACAATTTTGACTCGTTTCGGGTGTCGGCGATCGAGAAGATCACCCAGGGGATCACGACCGTCGAAGAAGTGCTGCGCGTTTTGCCTCACAGTTCGCTTTATCGCAAATCAACAGTAAGCGAAGTTCGCCCAGCCCACACCAAAAAGAAATTGATGAATGCGTCTGGCAGTTGAGGGCGCAGGCTGTGTCAAGATTTCAGTATCCATGTCTCGTTGGTTGAAGCGATCGCTTCCCCAGTGTCCTCTATGTCCAACTTTGACAGTCAACCGCTCTCTCAGATCAGCGTCACCGAACTGGCCCAAAAGCTGGCCGATCCCCAAGACTTACAGCTTGTCGATGTGCGAGAAGTTTGGGAAGTCGAAACGGCTGGCTTGCCTGGGTTTATCGTGTTGCCCCTGAGCGACTACGCCGAATGGTCTGAAGAGATTCACACTCGTCTCGATCCTCAAAAAGAAACGTTGGTGCTGTGTCATCACGGAATGCGATCGGCGCAAATGTGCCAATGGCTAATTCAACAGGGCTTTACGCAGGTGAAGAATATTATGGGCGGGATTGATGCGTATGCGATCGCCGTGGATCGATCAATTCCCAGATATTAGCGAGGGATGAGGGAGAGCTTCGATAGTCTGTTCCCCCTTTGGGGGTAATCCGCTGCGCGAGGAGGCCGTAAATTGTCCGGAAGTCCCCAGAATGGGGAGTTGGGGGGCAAAAGCGCTGAAGATCGAAGCGAAAGAACCTCATAGAATTTAAGCTGACGAATGTGGGAACCGCTTCGATCGCCAACCAAGGCCTTGTAGACCTGTCTTGTGTCCAAAGTCTAAAGTCTCTTCTGTCTTCCTGCCGCGTTTGCTACCACAGCGATCCCAAATAAAAGCCAAAATCAAGAATCTGCTATCTTAGGTTCAATTGGTGTATCTGACTGAGACTGAATCCTAGTCTGAGATTTAAGATTTAGCTTTTCAAAATGTCTACTCACATGAATCTGACGAATCGACAGCAGCAAGTTCTTTGGGCAACGGTGCGCCACTACATCGCGACGGCCGAGCCTGTCGGATCTGAGGCCCTCGTGAAAGGATATCAACTTAGCGTTAGTTCGGCGACGATTCGCAATGCGATGGGCTTTTTAGAAAAAGCAGGATTGCTCTATCAGCCTCACACCTCGGCAGGGCGCATTCCGTCTGATTCGGGCTACCGCATCTATGTTGATCAGCTAATTACCCCTTCGACCGAGTTGAGCTATCAGGTTGAGCAATTGTTAACAGGTCGGCTCAATTGGGACGAATGGAGTTTTGAAGCGCTGCTTAAAGGGGCGGCTCAAATTTTGGCGACGTTGAGTGGCTATATTACGCTGATCACGATGCCCTTTAGCCGGACGACCGAGTTGCGTCACTTGCAGCTTGTGCAAATCGACCCCCAGCGCGTCATGCTGATTGTGGTCAACGATACTTACGAAACGCAATCGGTTTTGATGGAGTTGCCGCAGGTTGAGGAAGATGGCGATCCAGAACTGGTCGCACGAGAGTTGCAGATTCTCTCTAACTTTTTGAACGATCAGCTTCGGGGGCGATCGCCTGCTGAGATTGCGACTTTAGACTGGAGTGAGTTGGGGCGAGAGTTCGATCGCTACAGTCAGTTTCTCACCTCGCTGGTCACAGATCTGTCGCGCCGTCTGTCCAAATCATCAGCCCCTACCCAGATTATGGTCAGCGGTGTGTCTGAAGTGCTGCGTCAGCCAGAATTTTCGGAACTCAGCCAGATCAAAACGATCATGCACCTGCTCGAAGAAGAACAACATCAGTTGATGCCCCTGATTTTCGAGCCACCCGATTCTGAACTGTTGGGCAAACGAGTCACCGTTCGCATTGGTTCCGAAAATTCGCTAGAGCCGATTCGCACCTGTACGCTGATTTCTTCGACCTATAGTCGTGGCACTGTCCCTGTCGGAAGTGTTTGTGTGTTGGGGCCGACGCGCATGGTCTACGAAGATACGATCGCCCTTGTCGAAGCTACCGCCGATTACATTTCAGACGCTCTGAGTTAGGGATGAGGGATGAGGGATGAGGGATGAGTGTATTTCTCGCTACGGTTGTAAATCCGGGCAGCCCCCTAAATCCCCCACGAGTAGGGGACTTTGAACCAAAATTCTTCTCTTAAAGTCCTCTAGAATTGGCAGATTGGGGCAGAAGCGTCAAATATCGAAGCGAAGAATTTACCAATTCACGATCAACGATCGTCCTACCGATCGACGCTACTTATGATTGGAAGATTCAAGTTTGTAATGGCAGCAATCACGGCATCGGGTTCGATCGGTTTGGTCAAATAGGTTTGAAATCCGGCAGCCATTACTCTTTGGCGATCTTCTTCTCTGGCGTAGGCGGTGATGGCGATCGCGGGAATGTCTGCTTGCTGTAGTTGCAGTTGGTTGATCAATGCGTACCCATCTTGATCGGGCATTCCAACATCACTGATGAGCAGGTTGGGGACGGCTTGTTTGACGGCAGATAGAGCGGCTTGGACGGATGAAACAGGAGTCACGATCGCGCCTGCTTCTTCGAGCAAAAAGGTCAGGAGGTCGAGGGTGTCTTTTTCGTCGTCTACTACGAGAATCTGCATACCTGCCAAAGGCGCTGACATGAGAGGAGGGGCAGGCGTTGGAGCCGAGAAGTTGTCTGCGGTTTGTTTGAGGGGCAGCTTTACAGTAAAGGTTGAGCCTTGTCCTTCTCCGGGGCTGTCTGCATGGACGGTGCCGCCGTGAAGTTCGACGAGATGACGAACGATCGCGAGTCCGATTCCCAGTCCGCCAAAGGTGCGCGTTGTGCTGCCGTCTGCCTGGCGAAAGTAGTCAAACACATAGGGCAAAAAGGAGGCGGGGATGCCTTTCCCGGTGTCGGTGATTTGGATTTGAGCAATGCCCCCTTCAGAGTGCGGATTGCTGGCTGTGATGTGAATTTGTACCTGTCCGTTGGGCGGCGTAAATTTAATGGCGTTGGAGAAGAGATTCCAAAAAACCTGCTGGAGCCGACTCGCATCACCAATGATTTGAAAGGCTGGCGCTTCAAGATGATCTGATATGGAAAATGTCAGGTTGACCGCTTTCGCTTCTGCGGATAATCGTACCGTTTCTAACGCTGATTCAATAATCGGTATCAGGCTGACCAAATTGTGTTTTAAAGTTAGCTTTCCGCTGAGAATTCGAGAGACATCTAAGAGATCTTCGATCAGTTGCGTTTGGATCTGGGCGTTGCGTTCGATCGTTTCCAGCCCGCGTATCAAAGTGGTGCGATCGTAGAGTTTTGCTTTTAATAACTTTGACCATCCCAAAATTGGATTGAGTGGCGTTCGCAATTCATGAGACAGGACGGCTAAAAATTCATCTTTGAGGCGATTAGCTTCTTGTGCTTGCTCATAGAGTTGGGCATTGTCTAATGCGATCGCGGCCCGGTTGGCTAATTCTTCTACAAGTCGGAGATCGGTTTCTGTATAACGTCGCCCGGAAGCAGCAGTATAGCCACAAGTCAACACGCCCAAGCGTCGATCGTGAATCACCAACGGCACCACAATTTCTGATTGAAACTGAAGCGCTCGCATAAATTTTAAATGTTCGTCACGAGTCGCGATCGTTTGCATCCATTCATCCGTGACGACGGGCGTTAGAGCAGATCTGCCACTGGCGATCGCTTGTCGAGTGGGATGATGAGCAAAACGCTGAGACGGGACAAAGGACTGAATCTGAGCAAACCAATCAGTCTGAGCGCGATCACAATAACTCCAGGCTGCCCGCTGGATCTCTCCTTCTGAAGTGACCACATCAAAAAAACAAAAGTCCGCCAAAAAAGGCACTGTCAGACTGGCAATATTTTCGAGCGTGATTTTGTAATCGAGAGACGCGGTGAGAATGACGCTGGCCTCCGCCAAAAATCGCAGACGATTCTCACTCTCTTGAAGGGCAAGTTCGGCTTGCTGGCGATCGCGTCGAGCCTGGGCTTCTCGCAGGGCCCGCTTGACCGAGGGAACTAGCCTGTCGAGTCGCTGTTTGAGAATGTAATCAGTTGCGCCACTTTTGAGCATCTCGATCGCCAGTTCTTCGCCCAGCGTCCCCGATACGATGATAAACGGCACTTCGGGACGCATACTTTGAGCCACCGCGAGGGCAGAAATCCCATCAAACCCTGGCAGCGCATAGTCTGACAATATCAAATCAAACGAATCTGTCTCTAGCGCCTCAACAAAGTCCGATCGCGTGTCTACCCGTTTCATTTCACACTCAATTTCTCCGTCTGCCAGTGCAATTTGCACCAGTTCTGTGTCTAACAAACTATCTTCTAACAGCAAAAAGTAAAGTGGACTCATGAGAGTGAAGGGATGAGGGGTTGTCTTCGACACGCTTCGCGAGAGGAATGAAGGATGAATGCAGATATCAAAGATCTGAATTGATCGTTCTTTGCTGATCAGTTAAGTAACGTTAAGGTTGGGAAGACATTAGACAAAAGGCGTTAGGCAAAGTAGAAAAGGCGTTAGGCAAAGTAGAAAAGGCGTTGGGTAAAACAGAAAAGGCGTTGGGTAAAACAGAAAAGACGTTGAGCGAAAGGGAAAAGGCGTTAGACGAAACACAAAAGGCGTTAGGCAAAGTAGAAAAGACGTTAAGCAAAATAGAAAAGAGGGTATGTCAATAGTTTTGTGTCAAAGGTGAAAAGTTAGAGGGGAAATCGG
>NZ_JBJPHT010000014.1:0-130597 GCF_052939475.1 Phormidesmis sp. 146-20 | reverse complement strand
GCCTATCTCAATAAGCAATTCTCACTCTAAGACTTACAAGACTGGGATGCACCCGGGAGGAGGGAAGAGGGAAGAGGGAGGAGGGAGGAGGGAGGAGGGATGAAATAATTATTCTGTGGGCGTTTTGGTTTTTTTGGAATTGGGTCTTTTGCTTCGTTTTTGAGCGCTTCTGCCCCCCAACCCCCCAATCTGGGAGACTTTAGGAGAAGAGTTTTGATTTAAAGATTTTGGTTTAGCTTTAGTTCAAAATCCTACTTGGGGGAGATTTAGGGGGCTGAGGAATTTGTAATCGAAGGGAAGAATTTCATTAAATTCGTGTTTGTTTCCTATTAACGTGAATTCGATAGAGTTTTTTCGCTTCGGTATTTAACGCTTCTGCCCCCCAACCCCCCAAATCTGGGGGACTTTCGGACAGGATTTCTTGCTCAAAGTCCCCCAAACTTGGGGGATTTAGGGGGCTGCCTGGAGTGATCGCCACAGCGAGGGATTTCATCGAATTCACGTCCTATTAAAGTTTCGTTCTTCAACTAGTCAAAAAATATTCTATGGCTGCATTACCAGAATTGAATACAGAGACGATTTGGGCGATTTTGAATGATACGATCGATGACGACACCGTTAATCGTTTGGTGTGGCATTATTTGGGCTATCGCGATGTCGAAAAATGGGACACTTCTCAAGTCGATGTCGAATGGAAAACCGCCTATCCAGAACCGCCCAATTTTATTGAGAGTCGTCCGGCAACCGTGAAATTGACGCGATCGATTCCTCCCCAAAATAAGCAGCTTCTCAAAGAAAAACTTGGCTTTTCAGGTTACAAAGTGGATGAATTGATTCCTCGCAAAACGCGACGGGCGACGATGGCAAACTGGTTGTTGAGCTACATGCAGACGAATGGCGTTAGCATTTAAGCGGTTAATTTGGAGGTCAAAATGGCGATCGAACGTAGAATGTCTCGGCTGATGTTTCTCCCTAGCGAAGAGGTGCAGCTACGGCAAATGTGCTTTACGCCCGGCAAGCTATATCAACCCGGAAAGTATATTGCTGGCGAGTTGCCCGATGTCGCATTTGATATGGGACTGGTCGATCGACTGCCTCCCGTGCGCGGCAAAAGTGAAGAAATTGAGCCTGAAAAACCGCCCGCAGCATGACTGATCCCTATGCCTGGATTGAGCAGTCTTTGGCAACCATTCATCGCGCAGGCTGGCATCGATCGACGCAAGCGATCAACAGTCTTCCGGGGGCGGTGATTGAGATTGAGGGGCGATCGTATCTCAACTTTGCCAGCAATGATTATTTAGGATTGGCAGGAGACGATCGCCTGATTCAAGCTGCGATTGACGCGACAAAAGAATGGGGCACAGGCAGCACAGGTTCTCGACTGGTGACGGGACATCGAACCTTACATCGTCAACTTGAACACGCGATCGCTAATCTCAAACAAACCGAAGATGCGCTGGTGTTTAGTTCTGGATATCTGGCAAACTTGGGCGCGATCGCCGCTCTGACAGGCAAACGAGATTTAATTTTGTCAGACCAATACAATCATTCGAGCTTGAGAAATGGCGCGATCGTCAGTGGTGCCACGATTCTCGATTTTGATCACGTTGACATGCAGAATTTAAGACATCACTTAGAGCGGCAGCGTTCTCAATTTCAACGTTGTTTGATTCTCACGGATACTATTTTTAGTATGGATGGTGATATTTGTCCGTTGCCCGAACTGTTAGATTTGGCAGACGGATTTGGTTGTATGGTGTTAGTCGATGAGGCGCACGCGACGGGGGTGATGGGTTCATCAGGGGCGGGCTGTGTCGAACAATTGGACTGTCGAGGACGATCGCTGATCCAAATGGGAACGCTCAGTAAAGCGATCGGAAGTCTAGGCGGATATATTACAGGATCGGCAACGCTAATTGACTTTCTTCGCAATCGTGCCCCAAGCTGGATTTATACCACTGGGTTATCACCTGCGGATACGGGGGCGGCGATAAGCGCGATCGAATTGGTGCAACAGGAGCCACAACGCAGAAAACAACTCTGGAACAACGTAGCGTTACTCAAAAAATTAATCTCTGATCAACCGCATCTAAAACTTTTGCCATCCAATTCTCAAATTCTCTGCATACAGTTGCCCGATGTCAAAACTGCGCTAAAAGCCGCCCAAACTCTGAAAGATTGTGGAATTTTTGCCCCAGCGATCCGTCCGCCAACGGTGCCCACTAGCCGCATTCGGATCACCCTTATGGCAACCCACACGTCTGATCAGATTCAGCAGTTGGCTTCTGCTTTGGAATCAATTTGATGTCAGGTTTGACAGAGCATTTCAGAGGGCGGGCTTGCCCAACTGTTTGCGCTGCGTCAAGACGCGATTAGACGCACCAGTCGAGTCGATTTTGAGTCGCTTGCAGAAAGCCTTAGCCCTCGAACCGAAGCAAAAGGATGGCATCCGATTACAGAAACGCTACGACAAGCGTCAAGACCACTGATTTCTGTTTCTCGAAGATGCCACGATTCCACCGACCAATCGCTCTAGTGAGCAAGCCTTACCGATGAGCGTCGTGTTTCGCCTTCCGTCGTCAATACAGGCAAACAGCAGGGCTTGTACGAATTGGGATATCTTTATTGTTTACTCTTTAGAACGTTTTAATTCAAGAAGAACAAAAGAAACTTACTCAAAACTCAATGCCCCAAATTCTAATCGTTTTATCTTCGCTGCCACTGATCAGAAGCGATCCTTTATGGTTGGCTCCGAGAGATTGATCTTCACTCACGGCCACTGCTGTTACAAGACTGGAATGTCCTTGCAAAAGACAGACTTCTCGCCCTTGTTGTAAATCCCAGATTTTGATGTTGCGTTGACTACTACTGATTAAATGTTTGCCATCTACCGTAACCGAAGTAATACCTTTAATTTGTTTTTCGGGCGGCTTTATCTTTTGTTCTGTTTTTAAACTCCAGGCTTTGATCAATTGATTTTTGCATTTAGCAATTAGTATATCTTGATCTGCATCTAGCAAAAGTGCATATACAGTCGTACCCGCATTTAGCGTAAACAACTCCTCTCGCGTATGCAAATCCCATCCCTTGATCACGCCATCTCGACTGGCAGTGACTAATATCTCTTGATCATCGCGATACCGAAAATGACGAGTCGAAAGTGCAATCGCCGTCACTCCTGCCTGATGCCCTGTCAAAATGTGAAGGCATTCAAATAGACGATAAAAACTGTAGTGCTGCAAAGCTTCTGTTGCCTGATGATCTGAGCGCGATCGCAGCAGCCAATACGCCACTTTTTGCACTCGTACTGACGAATCCTCAAGCGCCCCAAGTAGCAACTTCAAGCTAATCTGATCTGGTTTTTGTAAGCTCCATTTTTGCAACTCCCACAGAGCCGCGATTCTCTGGTCTACATGGGGACTTGTCAATCTGCGCTCAATGCCTGCAAATCCGCCCAAAACCAGACTGCCAGGCGGCGCGCTAGCGATCGCTTGACCTCCTAATACAGCATCATCTTTTTTAGGCTGATGGGATGCACTCGTCATGATGAATGGGTGAGCAGCAACCTTTAGTTTAGAGGATGTTAGAAAAATTTTTGGTGATGATACACAAACTCGCCAGCCTCTGGGGTCGAAACTTGGCAATCAACAAAATAATCTTAATTTGCAAGCGACTGAAGTGATTTACTTCCTAATCTTTGACAGAAGGAACTGGAGTTGTGAGAGAACCTCATTAGTCTGCACCCAGAGAGTGAGACATTGACATCCCCAAACTTCTCTTTTTGTAGAGGTGCGATCGAGGGCTTTCACCTATTCTGATGCTATCGAGAAAAAGACCAACTTAACCCTCTACTTATCAGCAACTCTTATGATGAACCATCTCGGACAACCGATCGAACTTGCTCAACAAAGTGCAGGCTGGGTGGCCATCTGGTGGCACTGGGCAGGCTACAAAATTGAAATGGGATTTTTCCCAACTGCGACTCTGGCCTGGGATACCATCACTGATTTAATTCAGCGAGAAATTGCAGTGCGGGCGCTGTTGGAAGTTGTTGAAGAATGGCGAGAAAACACTCAGATTAGCGATCGAGAATATGAAACCAGCACCGAAGCTTTGATTCAATCTGTTCTCGTCTAAATTCTCCACAGATATAAGATTGCTGGATCTTCTGATTGCACTTCAACCACACGATCTGGCTGCCAGTCTCCCATATCAAAGTCGTGTGAGAGAATGCGCGTACCGGGAGAAAGTTGAGCCAGTAAGGTAGGACGAAGTTTTAGATTTAGATGCGGCAGTAAATATAGAATGACGATCGTCGCCCCACTAAAATCACTTTCAAATAGATCTTGTTGAAGAAAAGTGACGCGATCGCCAACACCCGATCGTTGGGCATTTTCAAATCCCTGACGAACGCGCTTAGGATCGATGTCAATGCCCACTCCTTGAGTGCCAAATCTTTGAGCCGCTGTGATCAAAATTCGACCGTCTCCACTGCCCAAGTCATAGAGAATATCGTCTGAATTTACCTCCGCCAAAGTCAACATCGCTTCGACGACCTCGGCAGGCGTGGGCAAATAGCCAATATCAGGCTTCCATTTCACTCGCTTGGGAGTTGCTTCATTGTTTCCTTGACTGATCACATGACCCACCTGACACAGCTTTCATATTTTCGCACGCTGTTTTGAGTCCCTGGGCAAACAAAAATCCCAACTTTTACAAAAGACTTGTTCTCAGTTGCATCAGTTGCAGTTGAGGCTCAAGCTGGCCCTTTTAAAGCATCCTCTAAGAATGATTTCGCGAGTCTTAAGTTTGTCCAAGTCAACTCGATTAAGTTGCTGAAGAGTTTGAGAGAGGTGAGGGCGATATTCTTTTACGTACTGAGAAATTTCATTCCAAAGTAGCAGTGCTGGAATTATACTTAGAAATTCTCAAATCCCCTGAAAGTCGCACGCCTTAGCAGAGCCAATCAACTCAGCCCCACCCAATCTAGATCAAAAGTATTACGATCGCCCCCGAAAAACCAAGAAACTGATACGATAATTCCTCTACCTGTTGGCTCCTTCTGGGTTATCTGGTAACCTGTCGGGAATCATGACGATCGCGCATTACCAGTGAGTTTAATGTCAGCCAGTCCCTTTGCCACCACTGACTCGATTTCGTTAGAGCAGGCGCTCAAACATTACTTTGGTTACGATAGCTTTCGGCCGGGCCAGCGTCAGATTGTTGAGCAGGCTTTAGAAAATCGTGACCAGTTGGTGATCATGCCCACGGGCGGCGGCAAATCGCTGTGTTTTCAACTGCCTGCCCTGCTGCAACCGGGACTGATGATCGTCGTCTCGCCCCTGATTGCGCTGATGCAAGACCAAGTAGAACTGCTGCGCGATAATGGCATTGCTGCCACGTTTCTCAACAGCAGCCTGAATCTAGAAGAACTGCGATCGCGCGGTCGGGCCGTTCTCAATGGTCAGATCAAAATCCTCTACGTTGCACCAGAGCGGTTACTGAGTGAAGATTATTTAAATTCCGTCTTGCCACACATGCGCGATCGCGTGGGAATTTCTGCCTTTGCGATCGATGAAGCTCACTGTGTTTCTGAGTGGGGGCATGACTTTCGACCTGAATATCGGCAGTTAAATTATTTGCGGCAGCGCTATCCTGACGTTCCGATTTTGGCTCTGACTGCAACCGCCACGCCACGGGTCAGAGACGACATTGTTAAACAATTGGAACTGCGATCGCCGATTGTTCATGTCGCCAGTTTCAATCGTCCCAACCTATACTACGATGTTCGTCCCAAAACCAAAAATTGCTATGCAGAACTCGTTCAACAGATTCGCCAAACGCCCGGTTCTGGAATCATTTATTGTCTCAGTCGCAAACGAGTCGAAGAAATTGCTGAGAAGCTGAGAAGAGACAAAATTTCTGCACTGCCTTACCACGCTGGACTAGACAATCAGACTCGGACTGACAACCAAACTCGCTTCATTCGAGATGACGTGAGAGTGATGGTGGCGACCGTGGCATTTGGAATGGGAATCAACAAGCCAGACGTTAGATTTGTGATTCACTACGATCTACCGCGCAACATTGAAGGGTATTACCAGGAGTCAGGCCGAGCAGGACGAGATAATGAACCGTCGCACTGTACGCTTTACTTCGGGACGGGTGACATCAAAACGATCGAGTTCTTAATCAGTCAAAAAGTCGATCCAAATACGGGAATGCCGCTCGAAGATGAACAGCGCATCGCTACCCAACAAATGCGTCGAGTCATCAACTACGCCGAAGCGACCGAATGCCGCCGCACGATTCAACTCTCGTATTTTGGCGAAACTTTTCCCGGCAACTGTGGCAACTGTGACAACTGTCGATTTCCCAAACCGATCGAGGACTGGACGATCGAAGCTCAAAAGTTTCTCTCCTGCATTGCTCGCTTTGCTCAAAAAAATCAGCACTTTGGGTTAATGTACACGATCGACGTGCTGCGCGGCTCCAAAGAAAAGCGCATTCTCAGCAACGGACACGACCATCTTTCAACCTATGGCATCGGCAAAGATCGCACCGCCGAAGACTGGAAAATGCTGGGACGATCGCTGATTCACCAGGGGCTGATCGACGAAGCCACCGACGGCTATTCCGTTCTCAAGCTCAACGACCTGAGTTGGCAAGTGCTGCGAAAACAAAGAACCGTAATGATTGCGGTTAGTCAGATTAAGCCGAGAGTCACCGTTACGCCGATCGCGCCCGTCAATACTGCTGAAGCCGAAGAACTCTACGATCGCCTGCAAAAACTCCGCAAGCGAATCGCTGATGAACAATCCGTTCCGCCTTATGTGGTGTTTTCCAATGCCAGTTTGCGACTGATGGCCCAGCAACAACCTCAAACACGCGGACAGTTTCTGCAAATTTCTGGCGTGGGCGATCGCAAGCTTTCTCAATACGGCGACGTGTTTTTGACGGAGATTCGCGACTTTCGATCAGAAAACGGCTTATCGATTCAGGCTGAAACCTTCTCTGCGCCTGCGGCTTCTCCACCTCCTCCAACGCCCTCAACGCCCTCAAACGAGGCCAGCTACACCCAGCTATACACGCTCGAACTGCACCACAAAGGCATTAAGCCTGCCGACATTGCCGAACAGCGCAACATTCGCCTCTCTACCGTCACCACTCACCTCGCTGAACTGCTGGAAATGGGCTATTTGGTGGAACTCGATCAACTCGTCGCCTCAGACCGCAAGACTCGAATTTTGAAAGCGATCGAAAAAGTAGGCGATGATTCCCTAACGCAACTGCGCGATTATTTGGGCGAAGTGTATGGCTATGACGAGATTCGGCTGGTGCGGGCTTGGTGGCGACGGGAGAATGAGGGATGAGGGAGAACTTCGATGATCTGTTCCCCCTTTGGGAGGTAATCCGCTGCGCGAGGAGGGAGGAGAGAGGAAATTCTATATCCTTCACGAGTAATCTTGAACCGAAAATCCCGTCTGAAAGTCTCTCAGGCGTTGCTGATTGGAGGGATGAATCTGTGAGAGGTGTCCATCTTTTCGCCCCCTAAATCCCCCAAAATTGGGGGACTTTGAACCTTGGGTTTCTCTCCGCTTTGGGGCAATTTATCCCCTGATTCAGCAACGCCGTCCCTCAGAATTGGCAGCTTGGGGGCAGAAGGGCTAAACAACGAAAAACTTTGTCGAACTGACGTTGTTTGAGGTGGAGGGGGTTTGGGCAATCTTTGGGCATCGAAGTTTAAGTAAATCTCCTGGTAAACTTTCCGGTAACTGGTAGGAAAAGCCAGGTATCTATTCAAGACTGCTTCGACCATCTTTGCCCTTCAACCTTCACCTGAATTATGTTCTTGCGCCGAATTCTGTTGCCGACTCTTTCTGCTTTTGTGTTGATGCCTGGGGCAGTGCTTGCTCAAACGGCCACGCCGACTCCTGCGCCTGCTGCCTCTCCTGCTTTGCCAGCGTCCTCTGTAGCGAATCTGCTGCCGACTAATACACCGGGCGTTTTTTTGCTCAACACCAATGCAGAATCCTGGGAAGCACTGAGTCGGTTTGGCTTGTTTCCTAAAGATATGTCGTTTCCGGGACTGTTTTATCCGGTAGGGACGGGCATGAATTTTTATACCGACGTTCAGCCGTGGTTAGGAGATCAAGTTGCGATCGCCCTTCTGCCCGCCCGTGAACAAAAAGCACCCAACCAATCGCTGATCATTTCCTCAGTCAAAGACGCGACCAAAATTCCCAGATATTTAGAACGCCTCAAAGCCAGCAAAAAGAAAGCAGCGATCTCTTCCAGATACCCGCAAGGGGTCGAGCGTCAATACAAAGGCATCACCATTTTGGAATGGGAACCCGAAAAAGTCGCCCCCTGCGAACCTGCTCCAGCAGACGGAGAAACCGTAACCTTTGCGCCCAAAAAGACGAAACCTCTCAAAGCCCAAAACTCAAAACTCAAAGCCGACTGCTCATTAGATCAACCGCTCAGTCGGGCAATCAATTCGCTAACCGCTCCTCTTTTGACCAAACCTTTACCGCCTTTACCGCCCACGTCATCAGACAAAACTGCTCCTACCGAGGTTGCTCCCCATACGCCGCCAGGGTTTGCGATCGCCATTCTCCCTAATTTTGTGGTGACTGCGACGAATGGGGGAGCGATCGAACAACTCATCGATGCCCAAACCGAAGGCAAACTAGCCGATAATCCTGCCTTTCAACGGACGGCTCAAAAACCTCAGTTTCAAAAGGCGCTGATGACGGGATACGGCGACTACATGAAGCTTTTTGCCGCTTCTACACAATTTAATCAAGAGCAGTTCAAAAATTTGCCGCCGGGGTTCCCCATGCCCAAAATTGATCCCAATCAAATCGACATGTTGGCAAAATATTACGACACGGTAGACGGCTACCTTTGGGCAGAGTCAGACGGAATGCACATGGAGGTCGGCGTTCACTTTAAGGAACCTGTGCCCCAGGCGACGATCGACGCGATCGCAACTCCCAACCAGATTCTCGGACGATTGCCAGAGGTCAATTATGTCGTTGCCAATAGCAAAAATGTCGCGCTGTTTTGGCAGGTTTTGACAACGGGGCTAGAAGCCGAACCTTCGTTAAAGAAAGGCTTAGAGCAGTTTCGGCAGTTGAGTCAGAAGAATTTGGGACTGGACGATCGCGACGTTTTTCCCTGGATGACGGGTGAGTATGTGACGTTTCTCTATCCGACTCGTCAGGGCTTTATTCCAGCAGTGTTTCCTAACGTGGATCTGGGGTTTGGCGTGATGGTGCAAACGAGCGATCGTCCCGCGGCTGAGGCGGCTTTCAAAAAGCTCGATCAGATCGCCAGAACGCGCATCGGCAAAGATATTGTTAACACTCGCAAACTTCAGGGGCAACCCGTCACCGTTTGGGAGGGCCCGCTCATGGGCAAACCGACCAGCTTTTTGTCGCACAGTTGGGTTGACGAAGACACAATTTTGCTATTGATGGGTGGCGGAGCCGTCACAGAATTCAGTCCCAAACCTGCGAGAACTTTACCTCAGTCCTCCAACTTTAAGGCGGCGATCGCTCCCTTCTCGGATGACAATCTGGGCTATTTCTACGTCAACGGAGGCGCAGTGATGTCGCTGGTGAACAATGCAATTTTGCCTGTATTTATGGGTCGCCAGAAGACAGGCAGCGTTCCCTTCATCGACGAACTCAAAGCAACATTGGGCAGCATTCGGAGTGTGAGTGGCGCAAGTTTTATTCGGTCAAACAAGATTCAATCAGATGGCTTTTTGGCTTTGGCAACGACGCGCACAACTTCGATCAGCGCCAGTGAACTGCTGGAATCGGGACAAAAGAAACTCGCCGAAAATGATTTTGGAGGCGCGATCGCCAATCTCACCCGTGTTCTCAACCTTGAGCCTCAAAATGCCCAGGCTTATCGCGATCGTGCCAGTGCCCGGTTACAATCTGCCGATGGTCAGGGAGCCGTTGAAGACTATTCGCAAGCCATTCGCCTCGATGCCAAAACTGCCGAAATCTACCAGGGACGAGCCAACGCTTATTCGTCTCTCTTTGATTATCAGAAGTCCCTTGCGGACTGGAATCAAGCAATCCAACTCCAGAGTGACGAGTCCGAATTTTATGTTTCACGAGCCGGAGTGCGCGGATTTTTGGAAGACTTTAAAGGCGCGATCGCCGATGCCGATCAAGCGATCCGTCTCGACCCTGAAAATAGCTTGGCTTACAACACTCGCTGTTATGCCCGCGCCCGTGGATTGGGTGACTTTAAGGGAGCGTTGCCCGACTGTGAGAAAGCGATCGTCCTCGATTCTGAATCACAGGATAATCTGGCGAGTCGCTGTTATGTTCGAGCCAACTTAGGCAACAAAAAAGCGCTAGAAGACTGCAATCTTGCCATAGAACTGGATGCCGAAAACCCTTCTCTCTATGAAGATCGCGGACTGGCCCACGCCGCCCTCAAAGACCAGCCATCCGCCCTGGAGGATCTTCAAAGAGCGGCTGAACTCTATCAAACGCAGGGCAACGTGATAGCACAGCAGCGAGTTGAGAAAGCGATTCAGAAGTTGAAGGGATGAGGGATGCCTGACTGACAAAACTAAGAAGGTGGAATGCAAGAGAGGGCAGTGAACTCACGCTTCAAGGAGTCGTCGCGTTGTCGCTTGGAGGCAAAAGCAGAAGACGGGTCAGGTAAAAAGTCTCAGTAGATTGCAAGTCATATTTTGGGCGATCGACCACCCTATCCGTCTAAGGAATGAGAATTGAATAATACCGAATTTTGTAGGGTATGTTGAGCGATAGAGAAACGCACGGCCAATAGTTGCAATTAGGGCGTTTTGCGTGGCTCAACACACCCTATGCAAGGGTCGGTTTTATTCAATCTAAGTCAATGCTTTGGCCATTAACTGACCATCTTCCAAGTGAATAATGCGATCGGCAATGTCTAATATTCGATTGTCGTGCGTCACCATTAACAAAGCGCAACCCTGCTCACGAGTTAGCCGATACATGAGATCTACAACATCGCGTCCGGTTTTACTATCGAGGGCGGCGGTTGGTTCGTCGGCTAAAATCAATTTGGGATGGTTGACTAAGGCGCGGGCGATCGCAACTCGTTGTTTTTGTCCACCCGAAAGAGTCTGAGGGTATTTATTCAACTGATCGCCTAGTTTGACAGCTTGCAGCATGGCTTCCGATCGCGATCTTGCTTCCCGTTTTGAAAAGTCGCGACGAGTTTCAGCAGCCATCTGAACATTTTGTCGAGCAGTTAAAAAACTCAGCAGATTGTGTGCTTGAAAGATATAACCAATATGTTGACGAACTTGCACTAACTGAGATTGACTAGCTCCGCGTAGTTCTAATCCTAAAAAATTGAGGCTGCCTGACTGTATCGATCTCAGCCCACCAATTAAGGTCAGCAAAGTCGTTTTCCCTGAACCGGAGGGCCCTGTCAGGATGACAATTTCTCTAGGTCTAATCTTTAAGTTGATATCAAATAACACTTGCTTGCGTAATGACCTTGATCCCAAGTGATGATTCAAGTTTTCAATAGAAAGAATCGAGTCTGAATACATAGTCAATTGACCTGTTCATTAAAAAATATCTGCGGGGTCTGCCGATCGTAGTTTGTTGACGGCGATCGCACCAGAAATCAGACACATGGTAAAAATCGAGGTTAATACACTAATTGCCTGGTTGGGTGTCATGATCACAGGAAGATGAGTTGCACTTTTTGCTAGATCATAGAGTTGCAAAGAAATGGCAAAGCCTGGAATAAATCCTAATGTCGCTAGAATAAAAGCTTGCTGAAAAACTGCCATGAATAAATAGTGATTGCTATAACCGATCGCTTTAATGGTTGCAAACTCAACTAGATGATTAGCAATATTGCTATAGAGAATCTGATAGACAATCACGACTCCTACAATAAATCCCATTGTCACCATCAAGGTGAACGTGAAGCCGATCGGGGTTCGTTCTGCCCAGTATTTCTTTTCTAGTTGACTATATCCATTCAGGTCAAAAATTCTTACATCATTAGGTAATCTCGCCTTCAATTTTTTCAAAACACGGTACTTATCCTGACCTGCTTTTAAGGTAACTACTCCCACATCAATTTCTTCGGGTGTTCGTTCTAAAAACATTTCTCCAAAGGTTAAATAAGGGACAATCAAGTTGCCATCTACGCCAAAAGACGGCCCCAACGTAAACAAACCTCGAACTTCTAAGGCTTTAGAAAAAGTCAATTCGTTGAACGGTGAAATCTCAATATCCACTGATTTGTTTTGGTTAAACGTTTCAGCGATCGGGCCAAACTCAGGACGAGAAGCTCGATCAAAAAGAGCACGATCGGAGATTTTAAGTTGATCTAATTGCTCGTTAATTTCGGGAATTGTAAAAATAGGATTAGCGGGATCAACTCCAAACACAAATAGCGAATTTTTTTCACCCGTTTTAATATTTTTGAGCTTGCCAAATTGCAGGTAGAGTGAATTCACAGACTCCACTTCATCTAATGCTAATGCTTGATATAATCGTTCTCTAGGAAAGCTTTGTTGAGAGGTAAGTGACGCATATTGAGGACTAATTAAAAAGATATCGCCTCGCAGACTACGATGTACTTTAACCGCACTCTCATATAGCGCATCCTGAAAGCCAAGCTGCATGAACAATAGAATTGCCACAAACGCAACCCCCGCCAACGTGACCAAAAATCGAACTCTTTGTCTTGTGAGTTGTAGCCAAGCGATCGGAATAGACAGCATGGTTATTTTTCCCTCTCAAACTATTTCTTGAAAATTACCTGAACCTGCAAATTAGTTAGTCCTGAAACTCGCTGACTATCCTCTGGCCTTAACTCAACTTTGACCTCAATCACTCTACGATTTGTTTTGGCAAGTGGATTGATGCTAAACGTATCCTGTGACCCAACTCGTAGCCCAATTTCAGCAACCGTACCCTTAAGTTCTCCTGAGATCGCATCACTAGTAATCGTCGCTTGTTGACCAATTTTGATCTTTTTAATATCTGTTTCATACACTTCTGTCACTGCGTACATCGTGTCATTGTCAGCGATTTCAGCAATCCCCTCTGCGCCCACAATTTCTCCCGATCGTGTGTGAATTTTTAGTACTTGTCCATAGATAGGCGATCGAATATTGGTTAACTCTAAATCCGTTTCGGCCGCTTTGACCGCCGCGATCGCATTAGCCACTTCCGCCTCTGCCACATTTACATCCACTGGACGCACTTCTACGACACTGCCCAGGTTTGCTTTTGCCTGATTGAGTTGTGCCTGAAGGGTTTCTACTGCCAACTGTTTGCTATCTCGCACCGAAGCAGAAATCGCTCCTTCTGTAAACAAAGTCTGATTGCGTTGATACTCTAGTTGAGCATTGTTAACTTCTGCTTGCAGTCGATCGATCGCTGCTTTCTGAGCATTAATATCATCGGTTCTGGCTCCAGCTTTGACCCTAGCTAACTGAGCCTGGGCAATCTGAACTTGCTTTTGAGCCTTAACCAACGATGCCTCACGGCTTAAGCGAGTTGTCAAGGTTGCGACAATCTGACCTACCCGAACGGAATCACCTTCTTTGACAAACAGTTGATCAATGCGCGCCCCCTCCAATGAGTTGAATGCAGACAAGCGAGTAATTTCACCCTTTGGCTGCAAGCGTCCCAACGCAGCAACGGCCCTTATCGCAGGTTTGGCACTGGCTTTAACCACAGGTGCAGGAGTTTGTGTAACCGATCGCTTCTGAATGAGCAGATACCCACCGCTCGCCCCCACCGCCAGCATCACCGCAACAGCAAGGTTAAAGATCCACGATCGTTTGGGCTGGGTAAATGGACTAATTGGTTCAACATACTGTTCGACTTTTTTTTGTACCATCGTAGGGGCCTCAATGGGAGGGAGGAGGGAGGAGGAAGAACTCGGCTTTGCCAGGAGGAGGAAAAAATGAGGTTTGAGTTCAGGGATGGTTGAGCAACTTGCTCTTGATTCTTGACACCTCACTTCTCACTCCTCACTCAAGAACTCTATTGGACTGGAAACAGCTTGTTGATCAAAGAAATTACGGTGGCGGTTTCATCGGAGCTGACGATCGCCCCCCTATCAAGACCAACGATCGTGCTGCTAAACCCATAATCGACGCGGGTCTTTTCGCTTTGAATGTCTACAACGATGCCACTGCCATAGTTCACTTTGGTGAAGCTGGGCTGGACGACGATTTCTCTGCCTTCCCAAGTGATTGTGGTGCTGCCATCGGTTCCTACGGTGACCCGACCTGGCCCTAGATCGATCGTCGAGCCAACTAAAACCGAGGTTGCTTTGCTCCGATCTTTAACCAGGGTGCCGCTCTCTGGGCTGACCACAACTTCCTGACCATCATTCCAGGAAACGACGGTATCGCCTCCGCGATCGACCACAACCTGACCGCTACTGTAGGGGCCATTCCAGGTGCTGACGGTGCTACCCGCAGGATTGACAATCACTCTGCCACTGCTGTCTGCTGAATTCCAAACAGTTGAGGTGCCTTTGCCCAAATCAACCTTCACTAAACCATCGCGATAAGGACGGCTCCAGGTGCTGTCATCGCTAACCCCATCCGAATCGACAATGACTTGACCACCACTATAAGGGCCGCTCCAGGTGCTAGTCGTGCTAGTGGTGCCATCGGGATTGACCACGACCTGACCCCTACTATAAGGGCCACTCCAACTGCTGGTGCCCCCACTCGTTGTCACCGCGCCATCCGCATCGACGACGACCTGACCACTACTATAAGGGCCGCTCCAGGTGCTAGTCGTGCTAGTGGTGCCATCGGGATTGACGACGACCTGACCCCTACTATAAGGGCCGCTCCAACGGCTGGCGCTGTCATTCGTTCTAACCGTTCCATCCGCATTGACGACGACCTGACCGCTGCTGTAAGGGCCGCTCCAGGTGCTGGTGGTGCTGCCGTCTGGATTGACCACGACTTGACCACTACTGTAAGGGCCATTCCAAGAAGAAATTGTGCTATTTGCCGGAACAATCGCCGTATTGAGCGGAGGAAGTAACGGAATCCAATTCAGTGAGGGCAGGGTCAATTGTCCAAAGGGTGAAAAAAGCGACATACAAAATCCTTAAAGAGGGACAACAAAGCGTTTAAGGTTTTATAGAATGAATGCCCGATCGAGCATCGAGAGAAGTCAATCTAAGTACGATCACACCCGCTTGTAAGTACCAACACTGCGAAACAAATTTCCCTGGTCACACCAGAATGCAAGCTTTTTACTCAAGATTTTGGCCATCCTACCCAAAAAGGCTGCAAACACTGATACAGTGATCAGAGAAATAAAGATTTGTTGCGCTGAAAAACTTAACCAACTCAGTCTTGAAGTAGCATTTTTGGCACAGCCCCAGGATAGGGGAATGTGAGATATGATACAGTCATCAAACAGTGAGCGAGAAGAGCGTTGGAATAGCCAATATCTAAAAGTTGAACACAAGATTCTAAACTTATGCCCACTATCGCAGTTGATCAAGTCAGCGTTGGGCTTAACCGCCGACCTATCAAAGATGAGAAAGTTGCTGAACTAATGGAGTCCATCAAGGCGAATGGACTACTAAATCCTATTACTATAGACCAAAATTTCAACTTGGTCGCCGGACTTCACCGACTCACCGCTTGTAAGCTGATTGGGCTGACTCAAATTGAGTGTACCATCATTACCTGCGAAGATGCCAACCATAGTCGATTAGCCGAAATTGATGAAAACCTGATCCGCAGTGAGCTAAATGCCCTGGAGCGATCGGAGCTTTGGCTAGAGCGCGATCGTATCCTCGACAAAATGGGGCTAAGAGCCAAACCGGGACAGAATCAATATCGCTCAAAAGGGGGTGAAACCGTTTCACCTTTGCTCAAAACTACTCTAGAACTCGCGAAAGAAACAGGCTACACCGATCGTACCTTTCAGCACGGCAAACAGATCGCTCGGAGCATTGTTCCAGAAGTCAAAGAAATCTTGCGAACCACTGAGTTGGCTAGTAGCCCAACCGCCTTACTCAAAGTGGCCCGGGCCGGAAGCCAGGAGCGCCAGCAGGCAGAACAGTCCGAACAAGCCGCCCAGATTGCTCGTGACCAAAAGCAGCACGCAGAGAGCGACAAACTGACCAGACTCGCTGCGGCGGCCAGGGCAAAACAAAAAGAGTTACAAATTGTAGCGCTGAACGCGATCGCTGCCGAAAAAGAAGCCAAATCTATTGCCAAACAGAGTCAGCGACTGTCAAATTCAGACTTCTCTACAATCACGCCCAAAGTTCAGACTGGGGACGAATGGAACCTGGATCGCCATTTTGTCTACTGCGGCGATACGACCAGTTCTCAGTTTGTCGAGTGCTTGCCCTCTAATGCAGCGCTTGCGATCGCGACCCTTTCGGCGGATTGGAACCACGATTATCTGATCGATGAAGCCAGGGTGGTAGTGGTGTTGCGCTCTGAGGGAACCGTTCACGACTTTTGTCATCAACATCAGATGCCCTTTCAGTTTGAGTGGATGCTGGGCGACCTTTATGCGGCGGTCTTTTCTCGTCAGACGATCTCCAAACCCCAGGCAGCGATCGCCGTGCGCGGAGTTGAAGGAATCGTGGCTTATCTAATCAGTGCTTACGCCCAACCTGGGAATTTTGTGATTGCGCCATTTATGGGTCACGGTGAAGTGTTGATGGTCTGTGAGCGGATGGGGCGCATTTGCTTTGTGGGGGATCAGGAGCCAGACTGTATCGAGCGGGCGATCGCGAACTGGCAGTCTTTCACCGGAAAACAGGCAACCTTTGGAGGAGGGACTGAGCGGTGAGGGGTGGTTTTTGGCACACTGAGCGAAAAAGTGGGGGACTGAAACGGAAAAAACCTCAAGACTCGCGACAACTACGCACCTCAGACCTCTTTTTCTAACTCCGGGGTATTGTGTTTTTTTGATGAAGATTCCGTTAATTTACTGGAAGTTTCCATACCGCCTGTGATAACCTTTCTGCAAATGAAATCGCATCTCTGACCTTCCACCGAAGTTAAGAGACCTGAGATTTCTACGCTCTGAATTGCTGGTCTTGAACGCTTCTGAATCCTGTCATTCTTATGAAGTGGCAAAGTAAGTCCCGGATGGTCTGACTCACACCGTTAGCAGTTCCTCAAGTCACGTAAACAGTATGGCTGGCAAAGGTCTGTACAGCCGACTTCTGACCCAACTGGCAAGGTAAAACAGATGGGTAATTCGCGTAAAGAACTTGGACACAAAGCTTAAATCTGGCTCCTGAAGGTAAGTCTTTTCAATTTCTTGACCAATAATGTAGGGTTGACTACTAAGTGACTATCGCTCCTACTCTAGATTTGATTTAAGCAGACACAAGCCCGAAAGATTGATTGTTTTGAGGCTTTGATTTCTCGTATCAAGTCTTGCTCTAATTTTGGGGGATCTATTACTATGGCGTTTATCAGAGTTGACAGTCTTGTCATCAACACTGCTTACATTGCTGCCGTTGACCTTGAAAGCCATACTTCCTCTGGAGAAGACAGTGTAGCGATTTTGATGGTGACTCCCAAGTTCCCGTTGGCTCGGAAGGAAGATATTTCTCATAGTCCTCACCATTACGAATGGCTTGAATTTACTGGCAAAAAGGCGGTGGCCTTGAGAACCTACTTTAGTAGTCTCAACAATGTCATTGATCTACTGCCCAGTTCTTATTATTCAGTTGCGTGTGTTAACTCATAGGTTTCTCGATCGACTAAAAGTTAGGGCAACACTAGCTTTCACTGATTAACCCAGTCATTATAGAGCGTGCATTTTTGGTAGGGCGGCTCACACTCCCTGCACTTCCCACCTGCCGTTGGTGGGCTAACTGTGTGTACTCTCAACAGTCAGGTTAATCACGACGTTAGTTGGTAAAGCGAATTGAATAACCTCTACCGATCGAGCGAGTTTATCTATTTTGGCAAAGCTTACGCTAGTGAGCTATTGATCTCCGATCGCGACGGTTATTTCGCAAGCATTCATCCATCACGAATAAGGGTTTGTCTATGTCTACTTCTAGGATTGACCCGATCTTGGCACAGCTACACAGCGAAGTTGGCAACTTTGAGAAGGCGCTATTAGAGCTAATAAAGAGTAAAAACAAAAAAAAAGCGAGGTCTGAAACATTGGTGGACATCAACAAGACCAATCGGCAGCTCAAAAGCACCCCGATCGCCATTATTGGTATGGCTTCTCTCTTTCCGGAGGCTAAAAATCTTCAGGAATATTGGGACAACATCATGCGCGAGGTGGACTGTATTACCGAAGTTCCGTCGTCTCGCTGGGATGTCGATGAATTCTATGATCCCGACCCCAAAGCACAAGACAAAACCTACTGTAAGCGGGGCGGATTTATCCCAGATATTGACTTTAATCCGATGGAGTTTGGGCTACCTCCCAACATTCTGGAATTTACGGATGTATCGCAGTTGGTGTCGCTGGTGATTGCCAAAAAAGCGATGGAAGATGCGGGCTATGGGGAGACTCGGCAGTTCGATCGCGATCAGGCTGGTGTGATTCTCGGTGCTGCTGTTGGACGGCCGTTGAGCGGCCCGTTAACTGCCCGAATGCAATACCCCGTCTGGGAAAAAGTTCTTAAAAACAGTGGTTTATCGGATGAAGACACGCGGCGGATTGTTCAAAAAATCAAACTCGCCTACCTCGACTGGGAAGAAAATTCGTTTCCGGGCATGTTGACCAACGTGATCGCGGGACGGATTGCCAATCGGCTTGATTTTGGAGGCACTAACTGCGCGATCGATGCCGCCTGTGCCAGTTCTCTCAGCGCTTTCAAGATGGCAGTCAGTGAATTGAGCGAACACCGCGCCAACTTGATGTTGACCGGGGGCATTGATATTGACAACTCGATCGTCACTTATCTCTGTTTTAGTAAAACGCCTGCGCTGTCCAAACGTCAGGAAAGCCGACCCTTTGATGCAGAGTCTGACGGAATGCTGGTTGGCGAAGGCGTGGGAATGCTGGTGCTGAAGCGATTGGAGGATGCCGAACGGGATGGCGATCGCATCTATGCGGTGATTCGAGGCATTGGTTCTTCTAGTGACGGACGCTACAAAAGCATTTATGCACCTCGCCCAGAAGGGCAAGCCAGAGCCTTGCGACGAGCCTACGAAGAAGCGGGATTTTCTCCAGCCACGGTGGGCTTGATCGAAGCGCATGGAACAGGCACCGCAGCAGGCGATCCGGCGGAGTTTTCGGCGCTGGATCAGGTGTTTCGAGAAGCCGATGCGGAGCAGCAATCGATCGCATTAGGAAGTGTCAAGTCACAGATCGGACATACCAAAGCTGCGGCGGGTGCGGCCAGTTTGATCAAAGCAGTACTGGCGCTCCATCACAAAATCCTGCCTGCGACCATCAACATCACATCTCCCAATCCCAAGTTGGGCATTCAAACGTCTCCTTTTTACCTCAACACGCGCACTCGACCGTGGATTCGCCCTGCTGGAGAGCCTCCCAGACGCGCAGGTGTGAGTTCTTTTGGCTTTGGCGGCACTAACTTTCACATCGTGCTGGAAGAATACCAAGCCGAACATCAACAGTCCTATCGATTGCACAGTACGATTCAGACGCTACTCTTGACGGCCGCGACTCCCGAAAAATTGTTGCAGCACTGTCAAACAATTTTGCAGACGCTGCAATCTGAGGGCGGCGATCGAGACTATTTGGCGATCGTAAACGCTTCTAAACACCTGACGCTTGAACAAAATGCCGCTCGATTGGGATTTGTGGCAGGGTCACGCAGCGAAGCCTGTAATCTGTTGCAAATCAGCATTGAGCAGTTGCAGAAAAACCTGACGCTCTATGGATGGAACCATCCCCAAGGTATCTACTACCGCAAAAGCGGCATGGTAGGCAAAGTAGTGGCACTGTTTTCGGGGCAGGGATCGCAATATCTCGAAATGGGACGAGAACTCACGCTCAACTTTCCTACCTTGCGAGAAGGACTGGGCGAGATGGATCGGCTGATGATTCAGGATGGGCTAACCCCGTTGTCAGAAGTCGTGTTTCCTGTACCCACCTTTGAGAGCCAATCGCAGCAAGATCAAGTGGCAGCCCTACAGCGAACGGACTACGCCCAACCCGCGATCGGTATCTTCAGCAGCGGACTCTACAAACTATTGCAGCAAGCTGGGTTCCAACCTGATTTTGTGGCAGGACATAGCTTTGGAGAATTGACGGCACTGTGGGCAGCAGGCGTGTTGGGCGATGGAGATTACTACCGTCTAATCAAGGCAAGAGGGCAGGCGATGGCGACTCCCTTGGGAAATAGCGATGCGGGAGGAATGCTGGCGGTGAAGGGGGATGTCAGTCGCATTGAGGCGCTGATTCAACCGTTTCCCCAGGTGACGATCGCAAACTTGAATTCTCCTCAGCAGGTCGTTTTAGCGGGTGCCAGGTCAGAAATTGCTAAGGTGCAGTCGATTTTACAAGAACAGGGACTCTCTGCGATCGCGCTCCCCGTGGCGGCGGCGTTTCATACTCCCTTAGTTGCCCATGCTCAAAAGCCGTTCGCTCAAGCGGTTGAGTCGGTGACCTTTGCAAATCCTAAAATTCCGGTTTACACCAATGTGACGGGCAAGCAGTATCCCCCGGATGCGCCGACGATTCAAAAAATTCTCAAGGAGCATCTGATCAATAAGGTCTACTTCAGGCAGGAGATCGAGGCGATCTATGCAGATGGCGGTTTTTGCTTTGTGGAATTTGGCCCCAAAAATGTGCTGACCAATCTGGTGAAAGAGATTTTGGCAGACCAACCCCATGAAGCGATCGCCCTGAATGCAAACTGGCGCAAAGATAGCGATCGTCAATTACGTGAGGCGGCGGTGCAGTTGCGGGTTGTGGGGCTGCCCTTGGGAGATTTTGACCCCTATCCGCTAGAGCGAATCACGCCTGAAGTCAGTCCCAGAGCCAAAGCGCTGAATGTGCGATTAACAGCAACCAACTACATCAGCGAAAAGACGAGAATGGCGTTTGACATGGCGCTGCAAGATGGGCATAAGGTGACATTGGCGATTCCAGAGGCGATCGTGATGGATCGATCCCTTGAAGTTGTCTCCACCACAGATTCCAGCCGCAAAGCTGACCTAAACTCAAAAAAAGTTTTGCAATCTACCAAACCCGCACCCAAAGAGCAGTCGCAAAACGGACATGCGACAAACGGACATGCGACGAACGGACATGCGCGCAATGAGCCGCCAAAAGATGAGCCGCTCAAAGAGCAGTCGCAAAACGGACATTCAGCCCAGACGATAAAAGCGGTCGCCCAAGAAGCGGTCGCTCAAAAAGTGACTCAAAAAATGGTTGACTCTGTACCGCTCGATCGCTCTGCTCCCCAGCATTCTCAGCCCAAAACGACGACTTCCAAGCCTGAACCTGTTTCCATTCAGCCACCTTCTGAACCCAAGGGACTCCCTATGTCAAACTTACCTTTGCACTACCAACGCATTTTAGAGAGTTTGGAGTCTAGTCTGACGGAATTTAGCCACCGCCAACAAGACATTTTGCAAGTACACGAACAGTATTTGCAGCAGCATATTGACTATGCCCAAGCTTTTCTCGATTTGACTCAGCAGCAGAATGCTTTGTTTGGCAATTCAGACACTGTGACTCCCCAGGCTCAGACGACGGTAGCCGAAAGTCTGGAACGCAGTATGACGCAGTTTCATCAACATCATGGCGAGACGCTGCGGGTTCACGATCGTACGCTACAACATCAAGCAGACCACACTCGCAGTTTCTTTGAGGTTTTGCATTATCAGTATTCTGGACTGGTTTCTGGGGAAGTTGCATCAGAACAGCCTTCTAGACACAATGGGGCAAAGGTTCTACAAGAAAAAGTAGCGGTGTTGTCAGATACCATCTCTGCAAGTTACTCACAAGAAATCGCGACACCTGCGAACATTACACCAAAGGCAGTTCCCCCAGTGAGACAGCCGGAAGCGATCGCTCAACCTATTGCCAAAAATGGTGCTCTCAAGGTTAGTGCGGCTGAGTCTTTCAAGGTTGTGACGACTGTTGAATCGCTTCAGCAAGACATTCCAAAGGTAGTCCAGTCTACAGTCGCTAAAGCGGAAGTGCCCAAGGTGGAAGTTCCCAAAGCTGAAGCTCCCAAAGTCGAAGTTCCCAAAGTGGAAGTTCCAAAGGTCGAAGTTCCCAAAGTCGAAGTTTTACAGCAGTCTGAGCCTAAAACAGATGAAATGGCTGCTCTGGTAGATGCGCTACTAGAAATTGTCAGCGAAAAGACAGGCTATCCGGCAGAAATGTTGGAGTTAGACCTGGACATGGAGGCTGATTTGGGGATTGACTCGATCAAGCGAGTCGAAATCATGGGCACGATGCAGCAGCAGTTTCCTGACTATCCGGTGGCCAACCCCGAAGACTTGGGCGAGTTGCGGACGCTGGGACAAATCATCGAACAAATGCGTCAGGTTGCTTTGGTTGCAGTGCCGACAACTACAAAATCAGATACAAAATCAGAGGACACTTCCCTACCAGCGGTTAACAACCACACTGGAGTATTAGAAGTAGAGTCTGCCAAAGTAGTTGTGACCAAAGAGGTCGAGCCTACTGTTTCTGACCCCGATAACCCGACTTTAGACGATCTCTCAGCTCTGGTAGATGCGCTACTAGCAATTGTCAGCGAAAAGACAGGCTATCCGGCAGAAATGTTGGAGTTAGACCTGGACATGGAGGCTGATTTGGGGATTGACTCGATCAAGCGAGTCGAAATCATGGGCACGATGCAGCAGCAGTTTCCTGACTATCCGGTGGCCAACCCCGAAGACTTGGGCGAGTTGCGGACGCTAAGACAAATCGTTGAGCAGATGAAACAAACTGGGACGGAAAAAAAAACCATTCAGGCACCTATTTTAGCGAACAGTCCCGCCTGAGTTCACCGTTGCCCAACCATGCGATTCGTCGTCAGACTGTAAGACTGCAATTTTTGCCCGATCCCGATCGCCTCGATTTTGCCCTGCCCAAAGACCAGATTTGTTTGCTGACCGATGAGGGTTCCCCGATGACCATGAAAGTCGCAAAGTCTCTCATCCAGCAAGGTTGGAAGGTCGTCGTCTTGAGCTTTCCACACGCTTTGGTGACCAAACCAACCATTGCAGAGGGAATCAATCGAGTCGTAATGGACGGCTGGAGCGAAGATCAGTTAAAGTGGCAACTCAACACGATCGCAGACACTTACGGCCCGATCGGCGCATTCATTCACCTAAATCCCAGTCTAGAGGACTATCAGAATGCTGGAATCCAGGCTCCCGAAGTAGACAAGGCGATCGTTCAGCAGGTCTTTTTAATCGCCAAACATCTCAAAAAATCGCTGACTCAACCCCGGTCTGTTGGTCGCGCTTGTTTTCTAACAGTGGCTCGACTGGATGGCGCATTTGGTCTAAGTCAGCGGCTCAAGTTTAGTGCAATCAGTGCGGGATTGTTTGGACTCACCAAAACGCTAAATGCTGAATGGGAATCGGTGTTTTGTCGAGCGATCGACCTTAGCCCCCGTCTAGATTTTGGTCAATCCGCCCAGTGTATTCTTGCTGAGTTACATGATCCCGATCGGGGGATTGCTGAAGTCGCTTACGGAGAGCAAGGTAGAGCCACGCTGATTGCAGAAGTCAGCACAATGAGTTAACAACTAGCTTGGAGTCGGGGCACTTATGGTTAATGTGATTGCTCAAATCGATTCAGAATCCGTGTTTTTAGTCAGTGGTGGAGCAAGGGGCGTGACGGCTCAATGTGTACTCCGACTCGCTCAACAGTATCCGTGTAAGTGGATTTTATTGGGACGATCGTCGATCGCGACACCAGAGCCTACCTGGGCAGAGAATTGTTTTGACGAAGCTGAACTCAAAAAACGGGCAATGACCGCACTGCTCGAAACTGGCGAGAAACCAACTCCCGTCAAAGTTCAGAAACAACTCACGGCACTGACTGCCCGACGCGACATTGAGGCTACCTTGCAACAACTAGCCCAGTTAAATCGATCCGCAGAATATCTCAGTGTAGACGTGACCGATCGACCCGCCCTGCAAGAAAAGTTGTCTGGTGTCGTAAATCGACTGGGACGAATTACAGGCATTGTTCACGGCGCTGGAAACCTTGCCGACAAGCTAATTGAGAACAAAACTGCACAGGATTTTGAGTTAGTCTATGCTGCCAAAGTTCAGGGACTAGAAAATCTATTAAGCTGCGTTTCTCCAAACCAACTTCAGCATCTCGTATTGTTCTCATCAGTAGCTGGATTTTACGGCAACGCAGGACAGTCAGACTATGCGATCGCCAACGAAATTCTCAACAAATCGGCTCATCTGATTCGACAACACCATCCTCAATGTCACGTTGTCTCGATCAATTGGGGCCCGTGGGATAGCGGCATGGTCACACCCGAACTCAAACAAGCCTTTGCCGCACGCCAAATAGAAGTCATTCCGCTAGAGGTCGGGGCACAACTGTTTGTGGAAGAGGTAACGGCTCACACAGCGGCTCAAGTTGTGATCGGGAGTCCTCTGACTCGACAGGCTAACCCTCTGGATACAGAACTCAAAACACATCGGATTCATCGTACCCTGACGAGCGATCGCAATCCTTTTTTACAGCATCACGTCATTGGGGGACATCCCGTTTTACCTGCGATGTGCGCGGCTGGTTGGATGATTAGCACCTGCGAACATCTTTACCCTGGCTACCATTTTTTTGGTCTGGAAACCTTCAAAGTTCTCAAAGGCATTGTGTTCGATCGGACTCAGCCAGAAGAGTTTATTGTCGATGTGCAAGAAGTTGCCAAACTCTATAACGAGATTCAGTTTGATGTGAGAATCTGGAGTGAACCAGAACTCAAAAAGCTGAGATTTCACTACAGTGGTCAGGTGACACTGCGCCGGGAAGCCCTACCCGCACCCATCTACAATGCTTTCAACAATGAGTCTGGCAGCGCCATTTCTGGACAGTCTTACTATCAAGATAAAACGCTGTTTCATGGAGCCTCTTTTCAAGGAATTGAGCAGGTATTGAATATCACTTCAAAACACTTAATCATGCAGTGTTTTCTACCTGGAATTGCGGCAAAAGATCAAGGACAATTTCAAGCAGAAATGTTCAATCCTTACATTCAGGATGTGGGCATTCAAAGTATTTTGATTTGGTTGAGACACTTCCATCAAACCGGGGCGTTGCCGTTAGAAATTCAGCAGATTACTCAATTCAAACCGATCGCCTTTGAGCAGCGCTTTTACGCCGTGATGGAACTGCAACTCAAAACCGAAACCGAAATCGTAGCCAACATCACCGCATACGACCAGGAGAATGAAGTCTACGCCCGTCTGTCTGGAGTCAAAATGATTATCAGCGATCGCCTTAACCAGCTTTTTGAGCGATCGTCCTCGACCACAACCGTCTAGCCGCAAGTTGCCCATCCCTGAAAGCAGGGAATCGTATCAGGAGATTGATCATGGAGAAAATCGCGATTATTGGGCTATCTTGCCTTTTTCCCGATGCCAAAAGCCCTGCTGAGTTCTGGCAAAACTTAATCAATCAAACCGATTCTATTTCGCTTTCCACCGCAGAGCAAATGGGCGTTGATCCCGCAATCTTTTACGATCCAGTCAAGGGAAAAACGGGAAAAACGGGCAAGTATTACTGCATGAAGGGTGGCTACATTAAGAATTTTGAGCTTGACCCCGCAGGCTATCACATTGCTCCCGAAATTCTTCAAAGCTTAGACAGCATTTATCAATGGTCGCTCTACATTGCCAAACAAGCTTTACAAGACAGCGGCTACTTAGAAAATGCTTCTGTTCTTGCTAAATGTGGCGTGATTTTAGGTAACCTTTCTTCACCGACGCGATTTTCTTATCGACTGATTGCCCCCATCTATCAACGCATCATTGCTTCAGCCGTTCAAGAACTCTTTAATCAACCTCAATTCAAGCTCAACAATCTGCCTTGTCCAGATCAGATGTCGATTTTGAATGGGCTAACGGCCGGGTATCCGTCGGCGATCGTAGCCCAGGCATTAGGACTTTCTGGCATTAACTTTTCACTGGATGCCGCCTGTGCGTCGTCGCTCTATGCAGTTAAGTTGGCGTGTCACTACTTGTCCTCTGGTAAAGCTGATTTGATGTTGGCGGGAGCCGTAAGCTGCACTGATCCCTTCATGACGCATACGGCGTTTTCGCTATTTCAGGCTTACTCCGATGATGGCATCAGTCGCCCACTGGATCAGGATTCTGGTGGTTTGATGACGGGAGAAGGCGCGGGAATGCTGGCGCTCAAACGCTATAGTGATGCGGTCAGAGATGGCGATCGTATCTATGCCACAATTCTCGGACTGGGACTCTCCAATGATGGCAGAGGCAAGCACTTTCTTAGCCCAAACCCCAGAGGTCAGGTACTAGCTTTTGAGCGGGCCTACGCGGCGGCAGACATTGATCCGCAGTCGATTCAGTATGTCGAATGTCATGGCACAGGTACGCCCCTGGGCGATCGTACCGAACTCAACTCAATGGATACCTTTTTTGGGCAATATGGCGGCAAGCCTAAAATCGGCTCCGTCAAATCCAACATTGGGCACCTACTTACAGCTGCGGGAATGCCCAGTATGCTCAAGGTGATTTTGAGTATGAATGAAGGAGTGATTCCGCCGACGCTCAATCTTCAGGAGCCACTGAGTTCTGTTAACAATGTGATCGCACCTGAACAGATCGTCAAATCTGTCACCCCCTGGAATAGCCAAACTCCGATAAAACGCGCTGCTGTCAGTGCTTTTGGCTTTGGGGGCACCAATTCTCACCTGGTACTAGAACACGGAACTTCTAATAAAATTCTTCCTCCCACTAACCCAGTAGAACTGCCCAAACTCGCGATCGTTGGCATGGATGCGTTCTTTGGTCAGTGTCATAGTCTGGATGCCTTCGATCGCTGTATCTATGACGGATCTCAGCAGTTTATTCCGCTACCCAGCGATCGCTGGCGGGGGTTTGAGAAACTACAATCGCTGATGACGGATGCTGACTTGCCCAATGCTGAACCCCCGCTGGGAGCCTATATCA
This sequence comes from Phormidesmis sp. 146-20, assembly GCF_052939475.1. Classification (NCBI taxonomy): domain Bacteria; kingdom Bacillati; phylum Cyanobacteriota; class Cyanophyceae; order Leptolyngbyales; family Leptolyngbyaceae; genus Phormidesmis; species Phormidesmis sp. 146-20. The sequence goes on along the minus strand of NZ_JBJPHT010000014.1, from coordinate 103,470 downwards.
AAGAATTTGAACTAGACTATCTGCATTTTCGCATTCCTCCCGACGCAAACGATCAGCCCATTCCTCAGCAGTTGTTGATTCTCAAAGTAGCCGACGATGCGCTCCGCGATGCTGGGCTAGAAGAAGGAGCTAATGTGGCGGTGATTGTGGCGATGTCTACTGAGCTTGCGTCTCACCAACATCGGGCCCGCTGTGATTGGCTCTGGCAGGGAGAAGAAGCATTGGCTAAAGTGGGCATTGTTCTACCTCCTGAGAAAAAAGAGGAACTAGAAGAAATTCTCAAAGAAGGCTTCCAAAAGGGGCCGATGCAGGTAAATCAGTGCATTAGCTTTATTGGCAACATTATGGCCAGCCGGATCTCTACGGTCTGGGATTTCACAGGCCCGACGTTCACGGTTTCTGCTGAAGAGAATTCTGTGTTCAAAGCGTTAGAAGTTGCTCAAATGCTACTGTCTGATAGTACGGTGGATGCTGTTTTAGTAGGAGCGGTTGACCTGACTGGCGGGGTTGAGAATGTTTTACTCAGAAGCCAGATTGCTCCCCTGAATACGGGAACAGCTACCCTGGGCTGCGATCGCGCCAGCAATGGTTGGATGGTCGGAGAAGGAGCGGGAGCCGTCGTCGTCAAGCGTCTGGACACTGCTCAGGACGATCGCGTTTATGCGGTAGTTGATGCGATTAGTCTAGTACAAGATGAGCCAACGCGCTCTAACAACTTACCTTTGTCGCCTCAGCCCCAAGCTGTTGATCAGTCCTGTCAGCAAGCATTTCAGCAAGCAGGCATTACGCCCGACGAAGTAGGCTATGTAGAAATGTTTGGCAGCGGGATTGCTGAAGAAGATGCGGCAGAAGTTGCGGGACTAACTCGTGCTTATCAATCGGCGGCTGAATTGAATTGTGCGATCGGCAGCGTCAAAGCCAACATTGGACACACCTTCTCAGCGTCTGGGATGGCAAGTCTGATCAAAACAGCACTCTGTCTCTATCACCGCTACATTCCCGCAACCCCTCGCTGGTCACGTCCCAAACAGCCAGAACTATGGCAGGGCAGTCCTTTCTATGTTGCCACAGATTCTCGACCCTGGTCAGTGCCTGATCGCGCCCTCAAACGCACTGCCGCAATTAACGGATTGGGACTCGATCGCACCTATGCCCACGTAATTTTGTCAGAAGATCCCAACCAGTCCAGCCGAAGTAATCGGGTGCTAGAACAGCTTCCGTTTCGGCTATTTCCGATCGCAGGTGACGATCGCGCCAGCATTCTGAATCAGCTAGCGGGTCTTGAGCAGATTTTGGATCAGTCTTCCTCCCTCGTCATTGCTTCTGGAAGAGCATTCGAGGCATTTCGCGCTCAGTCTAGTCCTACTTACACAGCAGCGATCGTGGGGCATAGCAAAGAGGACATTCGGCGTGAGGTCGGGCGTGCCCGAAGTGGAATTGCCAAAGCCTTTGAGCAGAATGGAGAGTGGAAAACACCGCTAGGCAGCTACTTCACCGCGAATCCCCTGGGTAAAGGGGGGCATGTTGCCTTTGTGTATCCGGGTGCATTTACGTCTTACATCGGTATGGGGCGAGAATCCTACCGATTATTTCCCAACTTATTCGACAAGCTGACTTTATTTGGGGAAACCAACCTTCAGCAACAGCAATCTCACCAATCTAATCAAGCCTTGTATCCCCGCAGTTTAGAAGCTTTGTCAGTGCGGCAACTAGAAGCGTTAGAACTCCAAATGATCGGAGACGCTAACAATATGCTGATGGCTGGTACGCTCTCGACGATGGCGGCGACAGCGATGCTCAAAGATCATTTTCAGGTGCAGCCCAAAATTGCTTTTGGTTACAGTCTGGGCGAAGTGAGCATGATGTTTTCGCTCAATGTTTGGACAAGTTCAGAATCTATTGCCCACGGTGCAGATGATTCTCCATTGTTTCAGACAAGGCTTTCTGGCCCTAAAAATGCTGTGCGCGACTATTGGGGATTGCCCCCCAGTCAGGAGACCGCCAGCGACGATTTTTGGAGTACCTATGTTGTGATGACGAAGGCTGATCGTGTTCTGGAAGCCTTGAAGCAAACTGATCGCGTGTATCTAACCCACATCAATACTCCCAATGAAGTCGTCGTTGCTGGAGATGCTAAAAGCTGTCAGCAGATGATCGATCGCCTGGAGTGTGAATCTTTTCGGGCACCTGCTAACTATGTGCTGCACTGTGAACCCATGCGGTCTGAATACAATGAGTTTGCCAGGTGGATGGTGTTGCCTACGCAGAAGATTGAAAACGTAAATCTCTACACGGCTGCTACTTACAACAAGTCGATCTTAGATAGTCAGAAGATTGCCCACAATGTTGCTGAAGCGCTAACTCGACCTTTGAACTTTCCGCGTCTAGTTGATCGCGTCTATGCTGACGGAGCCAGAATTTTTATAGAAGTCGGCCCAGGGGGCACCTGCTCTCGTTGGATTCGAGAAACCCTGAAGCACAAGCCTCATACTACGATGCCCGTTGTGACGAGAGGGGTTGAAGATGCGGTGTCGATCGTGCGGCTATTAGCCAAGTTGGTGAGCCATCAAGTTCCCGTTGATTTGTCTTCTCTGTATCCTCCCATCGTCGATCGTAAGGCTCGATCGCTGATCAAAACTGTGACCTTGGGAGGTCAGGACATTCGAGCCGCTATTCTCACTGAGGAAAATCGGAAAATCTTTGCGGAGTACAGGTCGCCTGATTCTACTCAGAGCAGCCCCGCTAAGAGTCCACTCTTTCCTTATCGCAAGCCCAGCGACCCGCTACCCCAGGCGATTCCCGCTCTAGAACGGCTTTATTCTTTGTCTTCAACCTCTCTCCGCCCTATGTCCAAGCTCTACCAAACGCTTAGAGAAAACCTCACACTCACAACTCAAACTCAGCGTACCTTCCTACAAACTCGCCAGGAATCACTACAGCAATTGAGTAGCCTGATCCAACTTCAAGTCAGTGCTTTGCAACAGATGATAGGCAGTCCAAACGACACAGGATATAGGACAGGAGACAGTGGACAGGAGACGGGAGACAAGGGACAACAGACAATAGACAGAAGACAAGCTTACCCGCCTCGCCATACCCCTAAAGAACCTACTAAACTTACGCCTCCCCCTGCTCAACCTGCAACTTCCTTCGATCGCCCCCTAATTTTTGACGAAGCCCAGGTATTAGAATTTGCAGAAGGTAAGCTGTCTAAAGTGTTTGGGTCAGAGTATGCGATCGTAGATACTTATCCTCGACGGGTGCGCCTCCCCATGCCGCCCTACTTATTTATTAGTCGCGTCACCAAAATGCAGGCAAAGCGAGGCTGTTTTGAACCCTGCTTTATCGAAACTGAGTTTGACCTTCCTGATACAGCAGGCTATCCCGTTCCCTGTGCAATGTTTATCGAGGCCTGCCAGGGCAACATGATTTTGATCAGCTACCTGGGCATCGATTTTGAGATTAAAGGAGAACGGGTTTATCGCGCCCTAGACGGCATTGCTAGCTTTGTTGGAGACTTGCCCCAACCGGGTGAAACTATTCGCTGCTGTGTACAGATTACGTCGTTTGTGAGAAGTGGCGATACGCTGCTGTACTTCTTTGAGTTTGAAATCTTTGTGGGCGATCGCAAGTTTCTCGAAGCCCGTGGAGGCGCAGGATTCTTTACTGACGACGAACTGAAAAAAGGGCAAGGGGTCACCTTGAGCGATCGAGAAAAAGCCGCCCGTAACCAAATTCAAAAACAGTCCTTCAAGCCACTGTTGCCTTGTTCAAAAACCTACTTCGACAAGGCTGATCTGATTGGACTCAGTGAAGGCAATTTCTCTTGTTTTGGAGCCGACTACCATCCTCGCGATCGCAATCCTGCCCTGAGATTTCCATTACCTTTGACGCAAATGGTCGATCGGATTGTAGCGATCGATCCCACGGGTGGAGCCTGGGGACTAGGACTCATTGTTGCCGAAAAAGACCTGAATCCAGAACACTGGTACTTCAACTGTCACTTTAAAGACGACTACTGTCTACCTGGTACGCTGATTGGAGAAGGCTGCTCTCAAGTTTCTGTCTTCTATGCTCTCTACCTGGGACTACAAACTCGCACCCAAAACGCCAAATTTGACCCCATCATGCACCTCACCCAATCTGGTCGCAGCCGTGGCCAAGTCACCCCCACTTCTGGCACCCTCACCTATCAGCTAGAAATCACCGAAATTGGTCTAGAACCCACCCCTTACCTGAAAGCCGATGCTTCCGTCATCTTCGAGGGCAAAACCATTTCATTCATCAAAAACCTAGGAACTCGCCTAGTCGAGCAAACCATTAGCGATTAAGTATTAGCGATTAAGTATTAGAGCGATTCACCTGGCAACGCCTGAAAACACACAATTGTAGTTCACCACCCAGCACATGCTTTGAACCACAAGTTTTGTGAGCAGTGCCCCTACTAGACTTCATCCCTCATCCCTCATCCCTCCCCTATGCTCACCCTCACCCCCAACGGCATCCACAGTTCCAAAGCGCTCACCCAACAGGCACAACCCTGGCAAGTAGCGTTTGATGACATTACCTTCGACCCGATCGGCATTCAATCAAAACTACTAGACCTCGAACACCCCTGTCACATCGTCTGCATCAATGGGCAAATAGGCGTTACCCAAACTGGACATCTTGCTTACGGCAACGGCAACACAGCACAGGTCGATTGCCTCCTCACTTCCCCCGCTATGACCCTTCAACAGTTAGGCGATCCGAGCTTTCTCAGCTTTCATGGGGTTCGGTTTGCCTACACAACAGGCGCAATGGCGGGAGGGATTGCTTCTGAAGAATTAGTGATTGCTTTAGGCAGACAGCGAATTTTGGCATCTTTTGGCGCAGGTGGTGTTCCTCGTTCTCGAATTGAAGCAGCGATTAATCGAATTCAGCTTGCGCTACCGATCGGGCCCTATGCCTTCAATCTCATCCACAGTCCCAGTGAGCCAGCCTTAGAACGCGGAGCCGTTGATCTGTTTCTCAAGTATCGAGTCAGAACAATAGAAGCCTCTGCCTTTCTCGATTTGACTCCCAATATTGTCTACTACCGGGCTGCTGGACTAACCCTAAATTCTGCCAATCAGATTCAGATCAAAAACAAAGTAATTGCCAAAGTGTCTCGTCGAGAAGTTGCCGCCAAGTTTCTACAACCTGCTCCTCCTCACCTACTAAAGCCACTGGTCGAACAAGGCTTAATTACTGAACTGCAAGCAACGCTGGCCGAACAAGTGCCAATGGCAGACGACATCACTGTAGAAGCCGACTCGGGTGGACACACTGACAATCGATCGCTGGTTTGCCTACTCCCCGCCATTCTTAATCTAAGAGACGAAATTCAAGCACAGTGTGGCTACGAACAAGTCGTCAGAATCGGCGCGGCGGGCGGAATTGGCACTCCAGAATCAGCACTCGCGGCTTTTACGATGGGGGCTGCTTATGTCGTAACTGGATCAGTGAATCAGTCTTGCATTGAAGCGGCGGCTTCTCCCCACACCAAACAACTGTTAGCTCAGGCTGAAATGCCGGATGTGATGATGGCTCCCGCAGCCGATATGTTTGAGATGGGTGTCAAACTACAAGTGTTAAAAAAAGGCACCCTCTTTCCAGTCCGAGCACAAAAGCTCTACGAGATTTACAACCGCTATCAGAGCATTGACGAGATTCCGATCGCCGATCGACAACAACTAGAAAAGCAAATCTTTCGCCGTAGTTTGGATGAAGTCTGGGCAGGTACTGTGGAGTTTTTTAGCCAACGAGATCCCGACCAGATCACGCGCGCCGAGGACAACCCAAAACGTAAGATGGCACTAATTTTTCGCTGGTATCTAGGCTTATCGTCTCGCTGGTCAAACTCTGGTGAAAAAGGAAGAGAACTCGACTATCAAATCTGGTGTGGGCCAGCAATGGGAGCCTTCAACGACTGGGTAAAAGGATCTTATTTGGAGAATCCGAGCGATCGCCGAGTCGTCGATGTTGCCTTTCAAATCATGACTGGAGCCGCTTTCTTACATCGTCTACAAGGTCTAAAGGTTCAGGGACTACATTTTCCGGCTGTTTATAGTCGATATCGACCGAGGAGGGATGAGGGATGAAAAAGTTGGATTGCTCTGCTTAACTGGGGACTATTAGAAAGATCAGCCTCCCTAGCCACCTTGAATCATTTGTGAGAAACGTTAAAGAACGGGTTCTTAGTCATTTGTTCTTAGCGTTACGACTGATTACTAACTACCAATCACCGAATTCTCACAGCTCAAATAGGATAGCTATCGTCACGATCACTTTTGTTAAATTTGGAGAAGTGCAAATGAACCAGTCTAGTGCTGACACAATCGCTCAACTCCCTAAGACCACAGACAATATTCAGTCCTGGTTTGTAGCGCAGATTGCCGAGCAGTTGGCGGTTGATCCGGGTGAAATTGATGTTCGAGAAACCTTTGAGAACTATAGTTTAGACTCGGCTCAAGCATTAGCCGTTGCGGGTCGTGCCGAAAAGTTTCTGGGATTTCAACTTTCGCCTACTTTGTTGTGGCATTACCCCACGATCGCTGCCCTCTCAGAACGTCTTGCTGAAGAAGCTGCCTCTGATGCTGATCTATTAGCTGCGATCGACGACGAAACTCTGGCTCAAGCCCTGGCAGAAATTGAGCAGCAAACCTAGTAGCAAAGTTCTAGTACCACACTACCCATGACCAACCTCTCAACTCGTATCGAAAATCTTTCTCCAGAACAACGACAACGGCTGGTACAGCGACTTCAAGAAAAAACGGGAACAACTCGTCGCATTGCTAGTCCGACAGCCGTGGATTTGGAAACTGAAGCAATTCTCGACTCAGCGATTTCTCCTCAAGGTAAGCCTGTTGAAACTACAATCCACCCGCGATCGATTTTCTTCACCGGAGCAACTGGTTTTTTAGGAGCGTTTCTGCTGGTTGAACTGCTGAATCAAACTCATGCTACATTCTACTGTCTAGTCCGGGCAAACAGTCTGGAAGCAGGTAAACAGCGCATTCAACAGAATCTCAAAGAGTATGGTATCTGGCACGATCGCTTTAGTTCTCGAATCATTCCTGTTTTGGGTGATCTAGAACAGCCACAAATGGGCATTCCTACTGAACTATGGGAAACGCTGTCGGCTGACATTGATGTAATCTATCACAATGCCGCTTCTCTCAATTTTGTCTTCCCCTACTCGGTGGTAAAGCCGATGAATGTTTTGGGAACGCAGGAAGTCCTTCGCCTGGCTTGTCAGACCAAAGTTAAACGGCTCCACTATGCCTCTACTTATGCAGTGTTTGAGTCTCCGGCATACGCTGGTAAAATCGTAGCTGAGGCAGATTCAGTTGACCACAGTGAAGGAATTGCCCTGGGCTATACCAAAACAAAATGGGTTGCTGAGAAGCTAGTTCAGTCTGCTCGATCGCGCGGTTTGCCTGTTTGTATTTATCGTTTGCCATTAATTTCTGGACACAGCAAGACGGGAGCCTGGAATCTGAAGGACTTCACCTGTCTAATGATCAAAGGCTGTGTTCAGATGAAATGCTGGCCGATATTAGATAGCTTGATTAGCATGTCTCCAGTAGACTACACGGCTCAAGCGATCGCTTACCTCTCCCAACAGCCAACATCTCTAGGACAAAACTTTCATCTAACTAACCCCAACCCAGTCCATGTGACTGAAGTACAGCAACAGAGTCGTTCTAAAGGTCTGTTTGAGTATCTTCCCTATGATCAGTGGCAAGCACGATTAGTTGAAGCCACGCGATCGCAAGACAACGCTCTATCAACCCTGAAACCGTTTTTCTTGGAACCGTGGACTGACGAACAACTCACCATTCCAGAGATGTATCAGCGGTCTAGAACACCGATTCTCGATTGTCAAGCAACGCTGAAAGCTTTGGTAGGAAGCTCGATTGTTTGCCCTCCCTTCGATCGTAAGCTGATGACTACTTACCTTTTCTACTTCGTTCAGAATAACTTTCTGAATGCTGAGACGCTGGGACGCTCCAGGTTTCTTGCACTAAAGCTCTTACTGCCTTTCCACCGACTCAAGCAATGGTTCCGTAGCTGAGATAACAATCATATTTCAACAGTTCACCATGCTGCCACTTGACACTCGAAGCGCGTTTAGCGCAAAGCGCAACCCTGAAGGAACTGAGTCCAGGCTTCTTGCTGCCAATGAGCAAATGATGGAAATGCTAAACCGTCAAGGCTCTGGCAGTCTAAATGTAATTACTATTAGCCAAATCAAGGGTTCACTTAGTCCTAGCCTGGTGAGACAAGCGATCGCTCACCTTCAACAACAACACCCCCGACTTAATTCTCGAATTGTTGGTTCCCTGGATAATCTAAGCTTCGATCACGGTGATTCAATGCTACCGTTACGAGTAGTTACTGGTGCACACAAACAGCAGTGGCAAGCGATCGCCTGCGAAGAGATCAACGAACCGATCGAGTCGCAAAAAGGATTGTTGAGAGCCGTTTTAGTGGAATCTGCCCAACAAGCTGACTCGTGCCATTTGATCACAACCACTCATCACGCAATTTCAGATGGCTTATCCTGTGTTCGTCTGCATTCAGAGCTTTTAATTTATTGCCAGAAAGTCACAGAAGGCAAGCCGATCGAAGTCGTTAGAGCGCCTCTACTGCCTGCTCTGGAGTCATTTCTACCAGCCTGGACAAGGGGTTGGTTGGGCAGATTGAATGCAATCCTTTTTGGCTTGGGGTTGATAGTTCAGCGTCTCAAACGTCGTCCAGAACATATTCCCTTAGAGGAGTCTACTTCCCTGAGCGATCGCACAACTGGGTTGATTTGTCGTCAGATAGATCACGCCCTGACTCAAAAGATTATCGACCACTGTCAGCAGAAGAAAACGACGGTTCACAGTGCTTTGGCGGCGGCGATGATGTTAGCGGCGGCTGAAAAGATCACGCCCGATCGCAACCGCCCGATTTGTGTCAATTGTCAGTCTGCGATCGACTTGAGAAGACGACTCAAAAACTGCGCTGACGACCGCCAACTCGGATTGTTTGTGACCTCGGTGATTACTTACCATACGATCGCTGCTAAAACATCTCTCTGGAACCTCGCCCAACAGGTTAAGCGCAACATACAATCTAATATTAAATGGGGACATATTTTTCGCTTTCCACTAACATCCAAATTCTTTACCGAGTACTATCTATCGCACCCTGACGAAGTTAATTCGACTGTCTTCTTGACAAATTTGGGTCAGATTACAGTTCCTAGACAATATGGTTCATTTGAGCTAGAGAATATTCACTTTACGGTTTCCAATATCTTCTACGCAGGATCTCTTTCCGCCAGTGTGTCTACCTATGCAGGCAAAATAAACTTAAACTTCATGTTTGCCCAACCGTCACTGAGTCAAGAAACTGTTGAGCAACTAGCTGACAGCACCCTGACCTATTTATCTGAAGCCTGTCAGCCTGTCCTTCCAAACCGTTTCAAAGCATCCATTAGTGAGCAGCTATGACCGAACTTGCCATTAGCGTCTTTTTTAGTTTAGTAATTCTAACTCTAATTCAAATTCTGTTCACTGTCCTATTCGTCCAACGCTTGAAGCCTGCTCGGTTAGGAGAGTTATCTGCTTCTAAAGTAACGGTGGTTCTTTGTTTGCGGGGAGTTGATCGCAGCTTATCTGACTGTCTAGAAGGCTTGCTTTATCAAGATTATCCCAACTATACGGTGCTGATCGTAGTAGAAAGTTCTACTGATCCGGTTTGGGAAGTGATTACGCCAATTATCAGCCAATCTACGATCGCTCAAGTACAGGTTCTTAAAGAACGGTTAGAAACTTGTAGTCTCAAGTGTAGCCAACTGCTTCAGGCGATCGCATCTCTCGATTCTGATTGTGAAGTTGTGGTGCTGATTGAGGCTGATACGATTCCACATTCTACCTGGCTCCGAGAACTGGTGGCTCCTTTAGAGAACGATCGCATTGGAGCAACGACCGGAAACAGTTGGTATAGCCCTGAAGGTCAAATGGGGAATGCGTTCCGCTACTTATGGAATGCGTCTAATGTGGTGATGATGTACTTTAATCAGATTCCCTGGAGTGGGTCGATCGCTTTCAAAACTGATTTAATTGATCAAACTAACCTACTAGAAATCTGGAAACAGGCGCTTTCTGATGGGGTGCCTTTGCATCGTGTTTTACGACAACGAAAGCAACGCATTCAATTTGTGCCCTCGGTGATGATGATTCAGTCTCAAGCCTGTAAGTTCTCTAGCTTTTGGCGTTGGGCAACTCGTCAGATGGTGATGGTTCGGCTCTATCATTCAGCCTGGTGGGGCACTTTGATTGCCAGTGTGATTAATACTCTGGTGATTGGACGAGCTATAATTCTACTTGCGATCGCGGCGCTAACAGGTCAGCGGTCAGCCTTGATTTGGGTGGGGTCTGGATTGGCGTTCTACACGGTGATGATTGCGGTGTTGGTTAGCTTGTTGCAACGGGGAGTTGTGCGGGCAAAGGGAGAACGAACTGGTATTTCTATGGGCGCGATCGCTCAATGTTCAATTGCCATTCCTTTTGCTCAGTTCGTTCAGACTGGAGTATTTATAGCGGCTTTGCTGACGAAAACACTCAAATGGCAAGGGATCATCTATCAAATCAGTGCCACAAAAAGCATTCAGGTTCTCTTTCGTCAATCTGCTGCCCAACCTACAGAAGTAGAAATTCCTTTTAGCTGACGCTAGTAGATTAAAATTCAGTCAATCAATCAGGAATCTCTACTCTGTGTTGGACAACTTCAAATTTTGGTCAGCGGGGGCTAACAGTTTGGCCTCGGCTCCAGGGATTGTTCCAGGTAGTAGTTGTGGTGCCGTCTGGGTGAGTTGTAACCTGGCCACTTCCCCAGGGATTGTTCCAGGTGGTGGTTGTGCTACCGTCTGGATTGGTGATGACCTGACCACTTCCCCAGGGATTGTTCCACGAGGAGGTCGTGGTGCCAGTGTTGGAGGAGCCGGAAGAACTGTTGTTTGGGTTCATAGTTTGAGGTGGATTAGCTTGTGGATTAACTTGGGATGTAACATTAGTCGCGGATTCATTAGTCCACTGTGAGGCAACAGGTTTAGAACTCGCATGAACGATCGTCGCTGCAACCAGTGCTAAAACGCCAAAGGCAATCAGAGGTAGAAGTCCGTGAGAACGATTGAGCATTATCATCTCCTTAAGTAGGATGCCAAATCAAGCTCAATAAATTGGGCTAACTCAACGTTTTGGAGTGGTGAAAATTGAGAAAAGGTTGTTTCGGGATGGGTAGATCGAGCCGAAGGTAGTCAGCGACACTAGCCAGTAAGCATCGTGCATTTATGATCGTATATTACCAGAAATTACTAAAAGCAGTCAGTCACAGACACTACTTTTTATGACTAATCATTTTCTCCATGATTACTATAGAAATCCTGTTTGAGTGGTGAGAATTCGGTGCTTAGGATCGTGAATTAAATAAGATCGTTTATTGCCAAGCTACTTCGCCCCCTTTGATCACCTGCAAGAGGAATGAGCGACAGCATCCGATTTCAGAGTTACAGCCAATCAATAACATAAAAAGTCAATCCGTAGTGACTAACCTAACTCTCGTTGCTGGGCGTTAATTTTCTCACAAGCGGAAACTTTACTATTGTCAGCGGCGATCGCACATCGTTCCATGAAATGTCCATACCGCTCTGGCTCAAAGCTAGACTGGACTTGCCCATCTCGACTAGATCGCAACAACTTCCTCCGAAGGCTCCTTTGGAACAACCAGAAGCCAACCGTTCTCAACCCGAAAATTGTAATCCTGTTCACCCTCAAGTTCCTAAGTTCCGGTTTGCTCGAAGTGGTTCCAGAGTTGCTCGATTACGATCGCAGCTTTAGGAGTCAAGGCTGGAGATTGCTGTAATTCTTCTCTCGCTACGGTTCCTTCGGAGTTGCGCTCTGCGCTAATCACGCTATAAATGGTATGCTAGTTGGGCTTTTTGGTCGATTTCTTCTGGTGGACTTGCGGATGATGAAGTTGAAACAGAAGATATCTGGTGGGTTTCGCTCAGTCGAAGGGGCGCAGATTGTTTAGTCGCATTCGCGGCTACATTTCCACGCTCAAGAAGCAAGGATTAAATGTGTTGGATGCACTTAAGCAAGTGTTCCTGGGCAATCCGACTATCCCTCAACCTGAGTAGTTACCCTGCTTGAACTGAGACAGTTTTCTAAAACGCTTAAATAATGCCTAAAAGCATATTAAGAGAAGTCCTACAATTCCTTAGTTGGACGAATTGTAGTCAGCATCACCTGACTAGTCATCCAGTCATCCAAGCGCTATGGTCGATCGGGTCGTTTGATTGGTAAAGAAGCACGATTGTACCAAACTTGGAGTATTTCGGGATTGATAGCAGCGAAAGAACTAATGAGCAATCCGGCTCATCTCAATTTGATTACTTTTTAAGCACGAACATCATTTTCTGAGCTTGTCACTTTCGAGTCACATTTGCTTTCAACACTAAAGATAGTGCAATTCACTATTTCCCTAACGCAACACATTCAAACATGGAGGACAATGTAATGGCACTTATGAAATTCAAGGAATTCTATCCAGACTATCGCAGCACATCCACGAGCGATGGTTTCGATATCGATGACCTAAAGAACTTTAGCGTTTACGCAGATGGAAACGACAAAGTTGGCTCAGTTCATGACATTTTAGTTGATGCTCAAGATGGGCGTATCCGCTATTTTGTTGTTGATACTGGCTTCTGGGTGTTTGGCAAAAAAGTTTTACTTCCCGTGGGTTGCGCTAACGTTGACAACAGTGACAATCGCATCTACGTCAGTGGCATGACCAAAGAACAAGTTGAAGAATTGCCAAACTACGATGAGTTGGACAAGATCGACTACAACTACGAAGAACAGGTGCGAAACGTTTATCGCCCGATTGGTCTGACACCCGGACTCGCGAAAGATCAAAGCAAGCAAAAAACCTCCAAAACGTCATTGCCTTGTAGTTCAGATACCTACCGCTACGAAGATGATGCAGACCTATATGATTTGAGCAATCACCAAGGACTGAAGCTCTACGAAGAACGCCTGATTACCAGCAAAAAGCGTCAGAAAACGGGAGAAGTCTCGATCGGCAAGCACGTTGAAACCACAACTGCGCGAACCACGGTTCCTATCGAAAAGGAGCGAGTCGTCATCGATTGCACTACTCCAACTCAACCAACTGCGATCAACCCTAGCGATGCGGCGTTCCGAGAAGGAGAGGTGGCTCACATGGATGTGTACGAGGAAACGCCTGACATTCGCAAAGAAGCCTTTGTACGGGAAGAAGTGTGAGTACGAAAAGAAGTTGAACAAGACACCGTGACCGCAGAAGAATCGATTCGTCGTGAACAACTGGATGTTGATACACAGGGACAACCGATCGGTGAACGTTAAAAGCAGACTTTCTGGGTAATCGGCGTAGGGGTTTGTGCGAATAAGTGCAAGCCTCTACCGTATCCGTTTTTAGGGGCTTGACTTCATCCTCCTGATGGAGGAATGCTTTATCAAGAAAAGCTAGTCTTCAAGCAACGAAACGTGAAAGCCCTACCATGTTAAAACTGAAGTTAACTAACCAAGCAAAGATCGGAGCGATTACGATCGGAGTCTTAGCAGCTACAATTGTACCCTTCGCCGCTTTGCTGTCGAATTCGGCTACGGCTCAGAACGCAAACTTTCCAGATACTTCAGACCACTGGGCACAACCCTTCATTGCCCAGTTAGCTGAACGTAACATTATTACAGGATATCCAGACGGTACTTATCGCCCAAATCGTCCTGTTGAGCGAGATGAATTTGCCGCGATCGTTCGCAGTGCGTTTGATCAACCCAAAGAGCGAAGCATTGAGAGTGGCAGCACGTTTAAGGATGTGCCTCAAGGCTATTGGGCAGCCCCCGCAATCAAGGAGGCCTACGAAACGGGCTTTATCTCCAGCTATCCGGGCGGTTCGATTCGTCCGAGGCAGCCTGTGACTAAAGTCGAAGCGATCGCCTCACTAGCGCGAAATCTAGATTTGCAAAAGGCAGCACAAACGCCTCCGCAACCCATACCCCCTGTTGTCTCAAATCAATCAACTCGCCCCCGACAAGCTAGGCGACGAGGGCTGATGTTGCCAATGGCATCCACCATGCTTTTAGCGCCGCTGATCCGGCCTGTGGTCGCTGCTGCAAATCCTCAACCTAACACCGCAACACCAGTAACCCCAAACACCGCAAATCAACCTAAGACTCAATCGCCCTCTGCATTGGTGAACCAATACTATCAAGATGCAAACCGGATTCCAGCTAGTGCGATCGATGAGGTTGCAGCGGCAACGAGAGCAGGCATTGTCGTAAACCATCCGAATGTTAGAATTTTGAACCCCAATCAACCTGCGACTCGTGGAGAGATGGCGGCTTTAGTTTATCAAGCTCTGGTGAGTCAAGGTCGGGCTGAACCAATCCCTAATCAGCCTGCTGTTCAGTACGTTGTAAGGCCACGCTGACGGTAAGGCGCTCCTTGAGTTAAAGGCTCAGGATCAGGGATTGGATTACGATCGAGCATCAAGCGAGTTACGCATTGAAAGATAAAAGGAATACGATGAGCCAACTTCAAGAGCAGAGCAATCCACCCACGGAGGAGCGATTTGAGCAAGAAATTGGATTGAGTCCACAGGAGCGGCAGAGCATTATTGAACGTCTGCGTCCGAGTGCATTGATGATCCATGAAACGATTCGACTGGAAGGAGAATATCAACTGCGTCGCCCGACTTCTGCACTGGCTTGGTCTGCATTAGCAGCAGGATTATCAATGGGCTTTTCACTGGTGGCTCAAGGTTTGCTGAGAGCAAATTTGCCGGATCAGTCTTGGAGTACGATCGTGGCGAGTTTCGGTTATAGCGTTGGCTTTGTGATTGTGGTGATGGGTCGCCAGCAACTGTTTACAGAGAACACCTTGACAGCAATCTTGCCGCTTCTTTCTCAACCGAGTCGAGCGGCATTTTTGCAGGTTTTGCGACTGTGGTCGATTGTGTTGTTGAGCAATCTAACGGGTGCGGCGCTATTTGCGATCGTGATTGGAAACATCAATGTGTTTTCAACCGAGGTACAACATACCTTTACTGAAATCGGGTTAGAAGCTCTCAAAGGTGAAACACTAGAAATGTTATGCCAGGGAGTTTTTGCTGGATGGTTAATTGCGTTAATGGTTTGGCTGCTGCCATCGGCAGAAGCTTCTCAGTTCTGGGTGATTATCCTCATTACATCTTTAGTCGGATTAGCTGAGTTTCCACACAGCATTGCTGGATCAGTTGAAGTCCTTTACTTGGTTATGACTGGCACAGCGACTTGGGCACAGTATTTTGGACAATTCTTGATGCCAACACTGCTTGGTAATATTGTGGGTGGAGTTTCATTGGTTGCTGCACTGAATCATGCTCAAGTGGCGCGTTATAAAGATTAGTCGAGTTCAGGTTTATGCCAATGGGATGGTTCTATATCGCTCTACAGGGAGTTGTTGTTCGCCTTATTCTAGATTAATGTACAGACTACATAACTAGTGTTTTAAGAGGACTACAATGCAAACGTCGGCACACATTGAAAGCGATTCTCTATTCTATAAGTTAGAGGTTATTGGCAAGATCTTGCGCCTGATTGGGTGGTCTGGTTTGGTGACTCAATTGGGTCTGGCCCTTGCAGCAGGAATGATGTTGTTGTTTGCGATCGCAGGCCGCAATTTTAACCAGGCCGCGATCGCTCCTGTCCCAGGGGCACCCGTTTACAACTTTCGCGATGCTGCAACACCGGGATTAGGAGTGGGAGTTTTTTGGGCAGTGTGTGGGGTTCTGACACTGTTATTCACGTCCTACCTGGCGTTTCGTCAACTTCGTTTTGCCCGTCGCCTACGCAATCCAAATCCAGACCTTCATCCGAAAAAAAGCGACGTGATGAAAGTCTTACAAATTGCTATTATCGTAGGATTTGTGGGCATGGGGTTCACTATTTTGGGAGGTGGAGCGGCATTGGGGGTGCTGTTGTCTAAGTCCATCACGATGCCCCAGGGTGCTGCCCTTTACGCGCCGAACCGGATTATTCGCCCCCTTGATGTGCTGGTGGCGATGGCAAATATGGTTGGCATTACGGCGCATTTTTTAGGCACGATCGCCTCAGTCGCTACGGTCAAAACGACAATAGAGCATGAATAATAAAGCATGAAGCCCATGCAACCGCCAGAACACTCTCTATCGCAAGCCCGGAGCGAAGTTCTTCAACAGCTTGAAGATTGGCTTGATCTGCCAATGCTAGTGTTGAGCTTTGTATGGCTCACTCTATTTATTGTTGAACTCATTTGGGGACTTAATCCATTTCTTGACGCGGTTAGCATTACGATTTGGATTCTGTTTATTTTTGATTTTTTATTAGAGTTTGCTCTGGCTCCTCACAAACGCGCTTATCTTCAGCGAAACTGGTTAACGGTCTGCTCGTTGGCTTTGCCTGCCCTCCGCACTCTGCGAATTGTCCGGGTAGTAAGGGCATTGCAATCCGTGCGGGCAGCGCGAGGAGTCCGATTGTTAGGTGTGATGACTCGCACTACAAGAGGAATGCGATCGCTGAGTGCGAGTTTTCAACGACGTGGATTTGGTTATGTTATGGCTGCAACAACAATCGTCATTTTGATCGGTGCGGCGGGAATGTATGCGTTCGAGCGAGACATGCCGAATGGCTTGGAGAGCTACGGAACTGCTTTGTGGTGGACTGCAATGCTGATAACCACAATGGGATCGGATTATTTTCCTCGGTCGCCGGAGGGTCGTATTTTATGCTTTATGTTGGCGGTGTATGGCTTTGCTATCTTCGGGTATGTGACCGCTACGCTTGCTACTTTCTTTGTAGGTCGAGATGCCGAAAATGAACAAGCAGAGATCGCTGGCGCAGCATCCATACAAACCTTACAGACAGAAATTTTTGCATTACGAACAGAAATTCAAAAACTATCTCGCAATCATCGGATGTCTCAGTCATCGGTTGATCAATCCGACTTAGAGTAGTGACCACTTGCTTAATATTGATTGTTTTTTACTAGAGGGTTTAGGCATTGAGAGTGTGTATTAGGAGTAACGATGCGCCAACTGATGATTCAAGTGCCGCAGGGACAAGGAGAGGCAGTTCTGCAAATTGCCAAATCCTGTGATGCAGTCAATGTTTCAAAGACTGAAGCCCAAAGTTCTGAGCAAGAAATTGATCTCCTAATCGTCCACGTTTCTAATCGACAGGTTGAGGATTTGCTTGCCCAGCTAGAAGAGTTACCAGAAGCCCACATTACTCTATTGCCAACGGGCGTGATTGCATTGCGTCCTCCCGCATCTGAAGCTCCGCAGCAAGTCACCAATGTTCAATCTCGCAGCCCGATCGAGGTCTTCTTATCCGGGCTGCAAAGCGTGGGATCGTGGCGAAGTTTCCTGGCATATGCCGCAGTTGCCGGGATTGTCGTGTGGATTGGACTCTACACGAATACGAGCTATCTGCTGGTTGCTGCAATGCTGATTGCTCCCTTTGCAGGCCCAGCAATGAATAGCGCAATCGCAACCGCACGCGGAGATCTACAGCTATTGGGACGAAGCATTCTGCGCTATTTTGCAGCGTTAACAGTAACGATTGCGATCGCGTTTCTATTGAGTTTGCTCCTTCAGCAACAGATCGCAACGAGCCTCATGCTAGACAATAGCCAAGTCTCAGCCGTAGCCCTACTCATTCCGATCGCGGCAGGTGCAGCAGGCGCACTCAACTTAGTGCAGTCGGAGCGCAGTAGTTTAGTTTCTGGAGCAGCAGCAGGAATGTTAGTGGCTGCCTCGCTTGCTCCACCTGCTGGAATTGTGGGTATGGCAAGCGCGATCCAACGGTGGGATATGGCAGTCGATGGGCTTTTTTTGCTCTTGTTGCAACTGTTTGGAATCCATCTTTCTGCCTCATCAATTTTTCGGCTCTACGGACTGACCCCTCAAGGGAGCCGCTATTCGCGAGGAAAGCAACGGGTATTTCCGATCGCTTTGGGAGTGACACTCGTTTCACTGACATCTCTTTTGACCTGGCAATTCTCTAATTCACCTCGATTAGAGCGTTCTAGTCGCGCCCAACGGGCTAATGCGGAGGTTCAAAAAGCTGTTGAACAAGTTGGACTCGCGCAACTTGTGGAGGCAAATGTCCGCTTTACTCGCTCAGATATTGCGGATCAAAACACGCTGCTAGCGGAAGTTTATGTGCAACGTGACACAAACAATCCTGCTTCTTCTGAGCAAATCCGCGATCGCTTAACTCAAACGATTCAAACTCGCTTACTAAACCAAGGATTTAATGTAACTCCACTAGTCAATGTAACCGTTTTAGAAGCACCTTAGCCTTAACGAAGAACTAAAGATAGATGGAAAGTTCAGCTTGCTACTCTATTATCGGGGCGAAGTTAGAGAGGGCTGAACAAGCAATCATGATCGAATTATCTGTAATTTGGAGCAAGCTGCAAGAGATGGTGAGAGGCTTTCTAGCTCTGCTGCCTAATATTGTCCTGGCGATCGTTGTCTTTATCATTTTCTTTTTCGTTGGTAGAAGCATCAAGCGCATTGTTCGACGTGCGACTGAAAATCGCCGCCGCGCTAGAAATCTAGGATTGGTTTTAGGAAGACTGGCGCAAGGGTCTATTATTCTTGTCGGATTGTTTGTTGCATTGTCGATCGTCATTCCGTCGCTAAGAGCAGGTGATCTTGTTCAGCTTCTTGGAATTAGTGGAGTTGCGATCGGGTTTGCATTTCGCGATATTCTACAAAATTTTCTATCTGGAATTTTAATCTTATTGACAGAGCCATTCCAAATTGATGATCAGATTGTTTTTAAGGATTTTGAAGGAACCGTTGAACGGATTGAAACTCGTGCAACAACGATCAGAACCTATGACAATCGCCGCATTGTGATTCCTAACTCTGAACTCTTTACGAATTCCGTCACCGTTAACACTGCATTACAGCATCGGCGGATGGAATACGATATTGGTATTGGATACGGAGACGACATCCATCTGGCAAAACAACTGATGCTAGAAGCGATCGCAAGTGTGAATGAAGTTCTCAAAGAGCCTGCGCCTGATGTTTTGGTTGTTGGGTTTGGTGAGAGTGCGGTCAATATTCGGGTTCGCTGGTGGATTTCGCCCCCTCGTCGGATTGATGACTTAACCTCTCGTGATCAGGTACTCATCGCCATCAAACAGAAGCTATACATTGAAAATGGGATCGATTTGCCTTATCCAACTCAGCAAATCCTCTTTCATGACCAAACTGAAGAAACAGATGGCGATCGCGCTCGACAACGAGAAGGATGGCCAGCGGGTCGAAATCAGCAAGCTCCCAAACCTCGAAACATTAGTCGTGTATTGCAACATCTTGCACAGCAGTCATCCAATGGGCATCAACCTCCAAAAGATTCATGAAAAATACGAAGCTAACGAAACTGTGGGATTCGCTGCAATCTAGCTACTGGTTCCTACCCACGTTAATTGCAGTCCTCATGGCAGTGCTAGCATTGATTCTGCTTTATATTGATTGGATCGGCAAGGCTCCAGGATTTTGGTGGTTGTACACAGGCAGTCCTGCTGGCGCACGATCGATGCTTTCGACTGTTGCAGGAGCAATGGCAACCGTTGCAGGAACAGCGTTCTCAATTACGATCGTGGCGCTTCAGCTTGCTTCATCCAACTTTGGCCCTCGGTTGCTGCGTAATTTTATGCATGATGTTGGCAATCAATTTGTTTTAGGAACGTTCATTGGCACGTTTCTTTATTGCCTGCTGGTGTTGCGAAATATCCGAGGAGA
Source organism: Phormidesmis sp. 146-20 (assembly GCF_052939475.1). NCBI lineage: Bacteria > Bacillati > Cyanobacteriota > Cyanophyceae > Leptolyngbyales > Leptolyngbyaceae > Phormidesmis > Phormidesmis sp. 146-20. The sequence continues at coordinate 83,567 of NZ_JBJPHT010000014.1, read as the reverse complement.
AGACTTTGATCAGTTTTTACCGCAGCTTTCTATCACCGTTGGGATGGGATTAGCGATTTTTAGTACCCTTGTTTTAATCTATTTTATTCATCACGCTTCCACCATCATTCAAGCTTCTTCCGTAATTTCAACGGTAAGTGATGAACTAGAACAGACCATCGATCGATTGTTTCCTCAACAAATTGGATATAGCTTAGAAGACTCACAGCATCACGCTGGAGAAATCCCAGCACAGTTTGAACAGCGATCGATTCTGGTTAAATCGACTCACAAAGGCTACTTACAACTGATCGACGATGAAAAACTAATGAAAATTGCGTGTCAAGCAGATGTATTACTGTGCCTAAAAGCGAAGCCCGGTAGTTATTTGATTAAAGGAAGTCCGCTCGCTTTGATCTACCCACAAGAGCATCTTTCTTCTAAGTTAGCCAAGCAGATCAACAAAGCTTTTATCGTGGGTCAAGAACGGACAGAAAAGCAGGATATTGCTTTTCCAATTGAGCAGTTGGTAGAAATTGCTTCGCGGGCACTCTCTCCAGGAATCAATGATCCGTTCACGGCGATTCGCTGTCTCGATCGTCTAGGAGCAGGCTTAAGTCAATTGGTTCAACGGGATTTTCCCTCGCCCTACCGTTATGATAAATATCGCAATTTACGAGTGATTGTAGAGCCTGTGCAGTTCGATTTTCTAGTCGATCGTGCTTTTATTCAGATTCGTCAGTATGGACACTCTGACTCGACGGTAATGATTCAATTGTTAGATACGATCGCACGAGTCGCTACCTATACCAAAAGCCCGAAGCAACGGATAGTCTTACGTCACCATGCGGAAATGATTTGGCGAGGAAGTCAGGAAGGACTGTCTGAAGAGTACGATCGCACCCAGGTCGAAAAGCAGTATCAGAAGGCTTTGGCCACATTAGACCCGAAAGCAACTGAACTCGAACTGAGGCAACTTTGAAGAAATGAAACCTGTGAATCCAGAATGTCGAAGTTAGCTCTAGCGATACTCTCATCATTTCCGGAATTCACAGTCAAATCGCTCAATGCAATTTTCTAACGCTCGTTACTCGCTGGCGGGTTCTCCTTGAGCCGAGGAAACGGTCGCCTGACCAAAGGCAACCCGCAGAAACGGCGGCGCTAAAAAGGTCGTCAAAATCACCATGATGATAATTGACACTTCCAAGGGTTTATCTAAGATGCCGCTGGCAGAGCCAATTCCGGCAAACACTAGCCCCACTTCACCGCGCGGAATCATCCCTACACCAATCGCAAGACGATTAATTTCTGGTTGCCCAAACACAGCCCATCCTGTGACTAATTTGCCAATGATTGCGATCGCCACCAAAAAGACCGCAATCAATAGACCTGCCCGATTTTCTGGCACTGCCGGGTTCAGCACTCCCAAATCAGCCCGCGCTCCTACCGTCACAAAGAAAATCGGCACAAGCAAATCCGCGATCGGTTTAATCAACGCATCCAGCTCGTTCCGCGCATCGGTTTCATCCAAGACTAAGCCTGCTGCAAATGCACCCAAAATCGCTTCAAGATGGATTGCATTGCCTAAAAACGCCATGAAGAACGCAAAGACAAACGCCGGGACTACAATATTGCCGCGAGTTTTAAGTTTTTCGACGATCGTGACAAAGCTTTTATTGAAAACGCCACCTAACACAATTGAACCAATCAAAAATGCTGTAGCACTGACGATCAAGTAAATCACATTAGCAACATCAATTTCGCCCGTTTTCGCAAGGCTGGCAACAACCGCGAGAACAATAATACCGAGAACATCATCAATCACTGCTGCGCCAACAATGATTTGCCCTTCTTTTGATTTGAGTTGACCTAACTCCGATAAGACTTTAGACGTAATCCCGATACTGGTTGCCGTCAAAGCTGCCCCCGCAAAAATCGCTGGAATCGCTGCAACATGAAAGAGCATCATCAATCCGACTGTGCCTGCCGCAAACGGAACCACAACCCCAACGCAGGCAACGACCGTCGCTTGAATTCCAACTTCTTTGAGTTGACGCAGATCAGACTCCAAGCCAATTTCAAACAGCAAAATAATCACGCCAATCTCAGCTAACACTGAAATCACTTCACTTTGCGTTTCAAAGATTCGCGTCAGGGCATCCGGTGCAAGCTGATTTAACCCTTGCACTACCGTCATAATTACAGAGTCCGAGGCAGCGAGTCCGCCTTCGGGAAAGATCACTAGATGCAACGCCGAAACCCCAACAATTACCCCAGCAACTAATTCTCCCAGTACAGGCGGGAAATCTAACCGCTTTGCTGCTTCTGCACCAAGTTTACTAGCAAGATAAATCACAACCAGCGTCAACAAAACACCAGATAGAATAATGGGTGAATCCTCAGCAACAACGGTCGCCAGGAATGGTATTGGAGCCATGAGAGCAGCTATTCCCCCGCTGAACAGAATGTTGGACAAAATCATAAGTTTGAAGCGATGAAGGTTAAGGGTTTGAGGGAGCCATAAAACCAGGGGGATGAAAAAGGCAACCGATCAAGGACGGTCATGCTTTGGATGCGGTTGCCTGGAACGAGACAAGCCTGGTCGTCAATGGGTGATGCGGGCGAATGGGCGTTGAGACTACTGTGAATCACGATCGGCTTCTCCGGTTGGGCATCCTCTCCATCGACTAACGTTTTCAAGTCGTGATCACCAAAAAGCCGGGGTCATGACCCGGCCATTTAGGTCGGTGTCGTCTCGATTCAACAGCCATCTGGCCCACAGAAACTGTGCCCGTACAGTACCTCCGCGTCACAGATGTAGATAATGCCTGCATAGTTGAGGAAAAACTTTATTGCGATCTGATCCGCAATATTCTCGGCCATATCTCGATCGGGGGTGAGTACCTCAAACTTTACATTCGCTTGGGTGTCGGAAACGCTGGGTTGTCCTGACGATCTCACGTTGCGACTGCCTTTACCGCCAGTGTCCACCACCGTATAACCGGTCGCCCCGGCTTCATCGATGATCTTGGCGATCTTTTTCAGCAGAATCTTTTCGGTGACGATGACGAGCTTTTTGGCTGGCTTGGCCATGTTGGTTACCTCCTTACATAACAAATGCATATTAATCCACTCGGTCTGTCGGTGCTTCCTGGATCGGCAGACCGCGACCTGTTTGCGATTAGCCGCCGAGCGCCTGGGCAAGCCCGATGAAGAACGGTATACATAAGCCGATCGCAATGGGCGTGCCGACGGCTGTGGAGGCTCCGATGTAGGCGGAGGGATTGGCCGACGGGATACCGGCTCGCAACGTGGGCGGACCTGAGATGTCTGAACTGGAGGAGGCGATGACAGCCAAGACCACAACACCGCCCATGCTGAAGTTCATGGTGTAGTGGGCAATCATGCCGAGACCAAAGGCGATTAGCCCATGCACAAACGGTGCCACCACGCTATACACAACGTACCATTGAGCTACCTTACGCAGCTCGCCAATTCTTGACCAGGCCTCCATACCCATGACCACCATCAAGATCGAAAGCAGACCGCGAAAGAGGGGGTCGTAGAAGCTTTCATAGACACTTTCCGGCTTGGTGAGGATGCCAAGAGCAAGTCCGAGCAACATTGCTGATAGGGCTGGGCCCTGGAGGCTTTCCTGCACGATCGGCCATATTTTGACCCGATTATCCGCAAGCCCCTTCTGCGTGCTGAGATACTCCTGCCGACTACCAGGATAATCCTGCTGATCGGGATAATCACCTGCCGCAACGGGCTGCTTGCTGAAAGACCCCTGCACGGTGGATGGGGCGGCTACACTATGCTTCTTCTTGTTGTTGAGATAAATGTTGGCCACAACAATCGCAGTCACGAGCGCTGGGATATCCATGAAGGGATAAAGTGCGCCAGTCCATGCCTCGTATGGGAGTTTTTGTTCTTCCAGGAGCGTCAGGGCGGCGGCCATGGTAGAACCACTCACAGCCCCAAACAACCCCCCGGTCGCGATCGCATCCACAGTTTTGACCTTCGGCAGCTTGGCCAACGTATATCGCGCGATGAATACAATAAGAACCCCTACCACTACAGCAAACGCTGCGGGTAACACCATATCCGCCAGATTGGAATTGCGGATCGCGATTCCACCAGTCAGACCGATTTTGGTGAGCAGCATGAAGACAATGATTGTACAAATCGACTCTGGGATTACCAATTGGCTACCGAGCGCAGCAATGACCATACCACCAATCAAAAAGCCGAGTGTTGGGGACTGCAACTGCTTAACGAAGTCCATTACAAAAAAGGACCAAAAATCCACGAATACCTCCTTATGCCTCCTCTAACGAGGAGTATTACAATAAATGAACTAAATGAACTAAATGAACTAAATGAACTTGAAAGAGTTAGAGAAAGCAGGAGTGAGGCGTTTCACCCCTACGGCCCAGGTGTTGCACGAGAACCTATGGACACCAAACAAAGCGGCAAAGAAGCCGACACAAACTGTCCCCTACAGCCCACCAGTGGAACTACACCAGAGGCGACCCCGAAAGCAAGGGCGAGCGGCAATGAGACGACTGCGGCAGTGACACCCCCAAAGATGTCTCCCCACAGGTTGTTAAATCGAATCAGATTGGTGATTGACATCGGTGAATGAACAGTAGAGGGCAACCAAAAAGAACCCATCTAATACAGATGAGTGGACTTAAGCTAGAGAGGGTCGATCGCGATTTCAGGAGAAACCCAGGTAGGCTGTTCAGTCCATTCTGCTATCGACTTCAATCTGGAGAAATTCTAAATTATCTTTATCTTTCCAACTCTACGCTACTGTGAGTACGATTGCTTACTGACTAGCCCAAGAGAAAGATATCCCTTTCATAGAAATCTCTCTATCGCTCTTGGTCAGGTAGAAATTGGGGACGCGATCGTCAGATTGTGGCATCCACCGAAGTTGCGATCGTCTGCTCAGTGTTAATCAAATCGGTCAATCCGATTCACCAAAAGCGCCACTGAAATCATCGGCAGTGCTGGAAGAAGGCAGATCAGCCATTGCGTGAGATTTAGTGATGCGGTTCCAAATAACACATTCATCATGCTCCACTGGCTGAAGACGAATTGTAAGACGATCGCGCCCCCAACGCCAAAAATAATGGTGCGAGTATCGCTGAAAGCCAGTGCTTTTCTTCCTCGAAGTTTCGCAAATAGAGTCGCTCCTAGTTGACTAATGCTCAACAGATAAACAATCCGACCTGCTACTAAGTAGCTGGGTGGAATTAAAGAGAAGACCCTCATTCCCAACCCTTCTTCCCAAGGAGAAAGGAGCTAGATTCAAAGTCCCTCTGGGTGAGGGCGGTTTGCGGCATCTTACGTTTAATTAGCCCTTGAGCAGAGCATCGACTGGTTTGAGAATAATGTTGCTGAACATATTCCTAACCCTTCAGATTCCAACTGGTTGATTACTCGGCTACAAGCGATCGTTGCGAACTTATCAAGATACGCATTTGATTTCCTGGCAAATTCCATTAACGCGGCGTTTGAATTCGTCGTTGTTGTCGTATTGACATTGATGTTGCTGGTTAATCCACAGGTATATCGTCAGGCGCTGGTTCGATTTTTCCAGCATTTTACCGGAAGCGAATGGATGAAGTCTTGACCCAATGCGCGACCACTCCAATTCAGTAGTTGATCAAGTGCGAGTGACGCTGCTTGGCACCGAACAGTTGCGAAAATTACCGCCTTTAAATCTAACCTATGCTAGATGAAAAATGTTAGGAAGGTCGCCTTTAATCTTCATCAGACTCTTTGTAGCAAATTCAATGGTGCTGAAAAATATCCGCGATCGCTTTAGACAGTCTCGTCGTAAACGGCGTGATCCTCCGCAAGTTCAGCAGTTTGTAGCAGATTTGATGGCGGAATCAAAGTCTGATGAGGTTTACTTAATTCTGATTGTCAGTTCCTGTGCGATCGCAACGTTTGGATTGCTCTCCAACAGCACTGCTGTAATTATTGGGGCGATGATTGTCGCGCCGCTGATGTTGCCAATTCGGGGACTCGCGCTAGGTGCCTTGATTGGAAATCTCTCTTTGTTTCGTCAAGGTGCAATTTCAGTCGCGATCGGAACTCTACTCGCCATTGTAATTTCCTGGCTATTGGGCGTGCTTGTTGCCTTACCGAGCTATGGAAGCGAGATTTTAGCGCGATCAGAACCCACATTGCTGGATTTAGGGATTGCAGTCGCAGCAGGTGGTATTAGTGGCTATGCCAAGGTTGAACCGAAGATTGCGGGCAGTTTAGCGGGAACTGCGATCGCGGTTGCCCTAATGCCTCCAGTTTGTGTCATTGGTTTAGGATTAGCAGCATCAGACTGGTCACTCAGCCTTGGAGCAACTCTGCTCTATCTGACCAACTTACTTGGCATCACATTATCTTGTATGCTGACGTTTCTGATTGCAGGCTATACCCGATTTCGCCATGCCCGAAAAGCATTAACGTGGGCAACGCTTCTAACCGTAATTCTGTTAATTCCGTTGGGGGTAAGCTTTGCCCGTTTGATTCAGCAAGCACAACTACGGACTAACTTGCAGCAAGCTTTACTAAATCGCACTGTCACGTTTCAACGGCTCGAACTACTCAGAACCGATGTAGATTGGCTCTCACAGCCGCCGATCGTCCGATTGAGTGTACGAGCAAGAGAACCTGTTACTCCCCGACAAGTGCAGCTTTTAGAAGAATTTATTAGTCGAGAAATGAGGCAGCCTTTCACGCTCATTTTTGAAGTCGGTCAAATTGAAGAAGTGCGCCGTTCGGAACAGTAAGCAGTCGATCGATTAGTCTGGTTCTCCTTGCATCTCTCGAACTTCAAACGTAACTACTCAGGTTGAGGGATAGTCGGATTACCCAAGAACACTTGCTTGAGTGCATCCAATACAACAGAACGCAATTCAGAAATTGAGGCTGCCAACAAGCCAGCTATACCTCCTGCTTCCCCAATTCAATCGCACTTAGAAACTAACCAAGCAAATTCGATCGACATTGCAGCCCTCGCCAATGAAGTGAGAAATTTTGATTTAGAAGCCGTAGCAGCCAGTTTGGGACTTCAGAAAGACCAACGCGACAAGAACAAGTGGAAAGATGCAAGTCACACAATTAGCATCAATGACGGAAAATTCATGGATTGGTTAGCTGATAAAGGTGGTGGAGGTGCGATCGATCTCGTCATGCACGTTCGCAAAATTGAGTTCAAGGAGGCAGTTCAGTAGCTTTCAGGGCAAATGCTATCCGCTCCTGTTCAGTTTCAATCCTCTTCAGTACAAAAAGAGCCTCGTCCACTCGAATTGCCGCCCCGAAACGAAGACCATTGGGCAACCGTGCGACAGTACCTTGTTGAAACACGAGGGCTACCTGCAACCTGGATCGATCGCTTTCACAACACAGGGTTAATTTACGCAGATGATCATCGCAATGCTGTTTTTCTTCGGCATAGCGATCGATACAACGACCAAGCCTGGTCACGTCATGAAGCCACAGGTGCAAGTCTGCGCGGCACACGCTATACAGAACACGCCTTTCATGGATTGGCTCCTAGTTCGTCTCGTGAGAATGGATGGTTTTGGTTGCGATCAGCGAATGGCGAAGTCAATCGAGTGATTTTGACGGAATCCTCGATCGATGCCATCTCTCTAGCGGCCTTGGAAAAAGAGAAGTCGTCAAACTAAACTACGGTGTCAACCGACGGGGTTGCAGCCTGGAAAATTCACCGCATCTTCGTCTAGAAATCCAGCGATCGCCATTTCGATCACCGCTTCGATCGAAAAATTGACTTGAGCTGCATACGTCATCAGTCCAAGTTTAATTTTTTTCCGGCAACCCGTCTAAGAATGCTTGAGCGACTTCAGAGCTGAGATGTTCACGGACTTGTTCAGGGGCTTGCATCGTCATTCCTCCCTACTTCTTACGAACGTTATAGCGTGGTTTTGCACTCTGGATCATCCGTGTCTCCAGAAGGTCGCCTCGCTGAAAAGTTTGAATCGTCGCCCTAATCCATCTGCTCCCGCTGCTTCAAAGGCTTGTTTCGACTTGCTAATGAAACCGACTGAAACCTGCAACACGTCTTGAATCGCAAAATAGGTGTACCCCTGTAAGACCATCTGCACCGCCAGTGCCCGCTTCAGTTCACGCGGGTCTGGATTGCTTTGAATCATCGCAATTAGCTCTTCCATCGGTCGCTTCGCTGCATCAGAAGTTAAACTGTGCAATAGCTTAACTTCCTTGGAGAATTCTTACAACTAATTTAGGACTACTATAGCAATCCTAAATTAGTTGTAAGAATCTTGAAATAGCCCGTTCTTAGTGATTCATTCTCAACCATTAATTGACGACCAACCACTAATCACTAAGGACTAACCACAGAATTCTCACAACTCAAATGGGATAGCGATATCAGCTTGTCTGACGCAATCACTTTACCCCGCAAACCGTAAACAATATCGCTGCCGCTAATGCTGCAATTGTCCGAAGGTGGTTCCAGAAAGTCCAGTTAGCCAGGTATTTAGTCCATAGGGTTGTCCCTTCTGGGCTGTCGGGTTTGACCACTGCCAAGGCATCGTTTAATGGAACATTGCAGGCGATCGTGACTCCAATTGTACCAACCAGATAGAACAGACTACCGAGTAACAAGTAGCTTGTCCCTGGCTGCTGCCACTTCAACATTGAGGAAATGGCTAGAAAAATACAAGTTGCGCCTGTTCCCAGGAATACGGTCATGAACCAGGGATTAATTACCGTGATATTGATCGACTGCATAGTGGCAATCCCGGATGCGGTCGGCTGTTGAGCCAGAGCATTCATGACAAAGGTTGAGAAGGCGAAGAAGACTCCTGCGATTAGTCCACAACCTAGCACCGAGAACAGCTTCAATCCAAAAAGCAAGGGGTGAGGGATTTCCATAAACTCTCCTACGGCTTACTGTAAGTTCAAACTGAGTAATCGTTTGCTGAACAATCTGATTAAGGCGATCGCAGCCGCTATTAAAGGTTACTGCATTGCGCTATCCTCCAACCAGTTGAGCAATTTGAGTACGAGCAGATGCAATTGACTCTGCCAACTTTTGCCCGCCGTATTCGTCGTCTTCAACATGAATAAAGGTGATATCAGTGATGCCCATAAACCCAAAAACAGTAACAAGATAAGGGTCGTGATGATTCATCTTCTCGTAGCGACCACCAGGCTGAAAGCCAGAATCACCTCGTGCTTCGATGATAAACATTTTCTTACCTAACACGAGTGGCTTAAAAGCATTGGCACGATCATCGGGTTCAAAGGCAACGGTGCGTCCAACTCGGACAATTTGATCAATGTAAGCCTTGAATCCACTGGGAACACTGAAGTTGTACATGGGAACGCCCATCACATAGACGTCAGCCGCTAAAAATTCATCTACGAGCCGATCGCTGAAGTAAATAGCTTTCTGCAACTCAGGTGTGTGTTGTTCAGGGGGTGTGAAAGCAGCAGCAATCCAGGGTTCATCCACATGAGGAATAGGATTACGACCGATATCTCGATAGGTGACGGTAGCGGTTGGATGAATTTGTTTCCATTGTTCGATAAATTCTCTCGTGAGTTTACGCGAATGAGAGCGCTCTCCTCTAGGACTCGAATCAAGATGCAATAGATGTGCCATAGGTTCTCCTGATGGATTACTCTCTCAGCTTAGACAATCATTTTGAGCGGGACTATCTGATTCCTGTGCCACTATCAAAATCTTGCGGTTCCTTCGGATTTGCGCTTTGCGCTAAACGGTTTTCAGCCTGCTTGATGGAAAGCCTGAAAAAGTGAATACAATCAGAACTAAACGCATTAGGATTGCATCATGAAAAATCCTGTGACACCTCAGCTCGAATGTGGCTGCCTACCCCTCTTATCTAGCCGAAATCAAGGTTGGGAAAACATTCTAGTCGAACAATTTCAACATCCGCCGGGGGAAGGAAAAACTTATTACAGCGATGAACACACGATTTGTCTGTCGCTTGCTACTCGTCCCGTTCGCTTTCTACAAATCAAAGGAGGCAAAACCCACACGAGCCTGTATGGAAAAGGTGACATTTCTATCACGCCTGCCAAGATGCCGTTTTTTGCGCGTTGGGAGGGAGATGACCACTACCTGCACATTCGGATTGCGTCTCAATTTATTCAAAACGTTGCCAGAGAAAGCCTAGAGAGAGATTGCGAACGCTTGGAGTTGCTGCCCGAATTTCGGACGCGCGATCCGCAGATTGAAGCAATCGGCATGATGTTACTGACTGAACTTCAACAAGACAATTTAGGCGGCAGGCTCTACATCGACTCGCTATCCAATGTTCTGGCAGTTCATCTCCTTAGACAATATGCGGCGGTCAAACCTGCATTACCGATTTACAACGGGGGCTTACCTCAGCGGCAACTTCTAAAAGTCTTAGATTACATCAATGATCATCTCGATCAAGCGATTAAACTGGCAGATTTGGCGGCGTTGCTAGAGATGAGTCAATTTCACTTCAGCCATTTATTTAAGCAAGCGATCGGAATGTCTCCTCACCAATACCTGCTTCAACAACGAATCGAACGCGCAAAGCAGTTGTTAAAACAGAGCAATCAATCGATTCTGGACATTGCTTTGATGTGTGGATTTAACAGTCACAGCCATCTGAGTAAACAGTTTCGGCAAGCGACTGGGATAACACCAAAAGCTTACAGAGTCAGATAGCGGATAGCTATATCTCAAAGGGAGTGGGAGGTTATGAAGTATGGCTATATTGAGCGCGAACGCCGCTTTTTGATTAAAAGTTTACCCCTCGACCTGAGCTTAGAGCATGATTATCGTCGGATACAGGATGTCTATTTTCTAGATACTCACCTGCGCCTACGCACGATTACCACGCCGGATGGACAATTGATTCAGCAGAAGTTTGCTCGAAAACAAGCCATGAGTGACTCTAATCGTCACGCCCACATTACCAACCTTTACTTAGCTCCAAATGAATACCAACTGTTGGCTTCGCTAAAGGGATCAGACCTACACAAGCGACGGTATCAATATCCCTATCTCAAACAGATTGTTGCGGTTGATGTGTTTGAAGGGCAGCTAACAGGACTGATCTTAACCGAAGTTGAATTTCTGAATGATGAGGCGATGGAACAGTTTCAACCGCCCGATTTTTTTGAAATTGAGGTAACAGACGACCCATTCTTTAGAGGTGGTCATTTAGCAACAATACAAGCTGACAGATTGCATCAAGAACTAAATGTTCGATTTCAAGGCAAAGAAACGAGGGAGGCAAAAGCGACAGGTTAAGTTTTTTTAGAAGCAGTTTGAGAGGGATGCTGTGTTGTAGTATTTTGTAGTATGACAAAGGCTGAATATTTAGCTAATTCAGATCTTGAACCCTTCCTTCTGGAGGACATTAAGAATGCGTGAACTGAAGTATTACATTGCTTGTACCGTCGATCGCTTCATCGCCCGCAAAGACGATTCCTATGACTTTTTTCTGATGGAAGGAGAACATGTCGCCGATCTGCTGACTACCTTTCCTGAAACAATTCCGGGTCACGTTCGGAATAAACTTGGCATCACAGCTGACAATCAGTACTTTGATACCGTGTTGATGGGACGCAGGACTTATGAAATTGGACTCAAAGAAGGAATTAGCAATCCTTATCCACAGATGAAACAGTATGTGATTTCTCAAACCCTAAAAGCCAGCCCAGACTCAGCGATCGAACTTGTCTCATCCGACCCCATAGCATTCATCAAAAAATTGAAGCAGCAACCAGGTCAGAATATTTGGCTGTGTGGTGGTGGCAATCTAGCAACAATACTTTTTCCAGAAATTAACGAGTTGATTTTGAAGGTGCATCCCATTCTACTCGGCTCAGGCATTCCCCTGTTTTCGGGTGTTGTTACACAGACTTCGCTAAAACTTACCCACAGCCAAATCTATAACAATGGGTTCATGTTGCTGCATTATCAGATAAATCATTAAGGAAAAGTTTATATCCTGCTCCAAATGGGGTTGTGCTCCAACTGGTTCAATAGACAATCGAACAAGCCGCGTGAAGTTGAACTTTGCTGTTAGGCGGTTCATCGCTCAAGAATTTTTTACGCTAACTAGCGTTTATATCAAATCTTCAATTGCGCTGGAAACAAGCGTCTTCGACTGCTGCTAATCGCCAGCTATAAACGTCACCTCGCAAGTATCCCGGTGACGCAAATGCCTCCTTCGCTTCAAAGCAGCGTAAAGTGCCTTGACTTGAAGATCAGTCAGTTCTTTGGATTCTGGCTCTGGTTCACTGGGCGCACTCACGGACAGCATTGGGTTGTCGGTCATGTAGTGTGCCTCTTGCAGCCAGCGGAAGGGCTTGTCTGCTTCTAAATCGTGAACCACCGCTGTTTCCAAATGCTTTTTGTAGCGCGTGATATCCCAAGTTGTCATTTGATTCCAGGGCTTGTCTGTCCAAGCCACTGCTCGACCCGCACCCATCGCAGGCCGTCAGAGGGTGGCTCCTTGAGATCGGGCAAGCACTGTTCCTGACGCTTTGGGGCAGCCGAATCTGAAATTGGGCGGGGAGACTCAGAAAAGTTTAGGGGTGGTCATAGTGCGGCTCTAGCAAAAATTAGAGGATTCATCTGCTAGAAATTATGATGATATTTAATAAAAGAAAAGAAATTTGAATGGTCGAATTCAGAAAAATATCCTTGTTTGTTGATGAGCAGGTCGCATTTTTGCTGAAGATGCTAAAAAATAATCAAGCGATCGGATGGACGGTCAGGTTATCTTAAGGAGTGACGATCTGAGGATAAGTGATGAGGATTAAGGCTCAAGTTGAAGTAGCTTGTGCGATCGTAGTTCTAACTTTTTGCCTCTGGACGGGCACCGCGTTGGCAGCGTCTTCACCGCCTCCTCAATTAACGGCTCCGTCGCCCACTTACAACTCATTTTGGGAAAAACTGGAGCGATTGAGAGAAGACAGACAACTTCAACAGTTGGTGGAAGATGATTTAGAAAAGAGCTTTGTGATTCGGACGCAGATTCAAGAAGAAGTCGATCGAGCGTTTGGACATACAACAACTTTATTGAATGTTTTATTGGGGGTATTAACAGCTTTGCCTGTGTTAATTGCGGTGGGCGTTTGGTTCATTCGTCGCAGTGTGGTCAATCAGATTATTAATGAGACTAAGAAACAAGTTCAGGAAGAAGTTCACAAACAGCTTGAAGCAGAAGTAACAGCAGAATTTAAGAAACAAACAGAAGTCTTTCAACAGGAGATTGAAAAGTTAAAAGCTGAATTTGAAGATCAGTTATCTCAACTAAAAAGTCTATTTTCAGACACTCAAAAAGAGAAAGATCAGATCATTCAAGAACTTTCCCAAATCACCCCTTCTCTAGTTCGAGACTCGACCACACCTGAAACTCAGCAGAAAATTCAAACTTTAACTAGACAGCTTGAATGGTTAAAATCACAAAACTCTCAGCTTTCTTTCACAGTTCACGACTACATTGAGCAGGGCAAAGCTTTCTATTTTGAGGGACGATTTGAGGAAGCGATCGCTTCTTACGACAAAGCCATCCAGATTGAACCTGACAACGCAAAAGCCTGGTTTAGTCGCGGGGCAGCCCTGGCAAAATTGCAGAAGATAGAAGAAGCGATCGCTGCTTACGAAAAAGCCACTCAAATCAAATCAGATTTCTCAGAAGCATGGTTTGGAAAAGGGGTTGCATTTACAAAACTACAGCGGAATGGAGAAGCGATCACCGCTTACGAAAAGGCAACTTCTATCAAATCAGATTTCTTTTCGGCCTGGTTTGGTAAGGCTAGATGTTATGCTTTGCAGGGTGAAGTTGAGTTAGCGATCGAGAGTCTTCAACAAGCCATTAATTTGAATCCAGAAAGAGCTAAAGAAATTGCAAAAACTGACCCTTCTTTTGAGCAGCTTCGAGAAAATGAACAGTTCAAGAAGCTAATTGAATGTTAGAAGAAATCAGTTTTAGAAACGCATTCCTCCAATAATATAGAAGCAGCTTCCATTCAATAAAGCTGTGATTACTGCACCGATGATCACGCCTTTCATGCGTCCCCATTGTTGTCTTCTTGCAAATCGAACGGCGATCGGAACAATATAAATTAACTGAGATAATCCGATTCCAAAGGTCAAGTACACAAAAATAATTGGAATTGAAGGGAGTTGAAGGTTTGTAAACAGCCCTGCCATTCCTACAAAGAAAATAACTGCTAGAATGTTGAGTCCAAATGCCAGAAAAACGCCTCCAACAATATCTCTCAATTCGCTTTGTTGTGACATTACACTTGCTCCTGAAGCCGATTTGAGACGAGAGGATAACCTACACTTCCTTCGCGGTAAAACATATTGTAAGTATCAAAAGGAATGATTCTACCGTCAGGGTGAGCAATGTGAATACAGGAACGCTTGACCGATCGCACGTCAAAGTTAAACGGATCTAGAAACTGCATAATAATCACTCGAAACACATTCTCATAGGTAATTCCTGACGGCACTGGCAGCATCGGTAAACAACACAAAAGCTGTCTTAAAGTTGTCGCCGAAGAACTTGGAGAATGACTGGTTGAAAAAAGTTTGAAAATCTGTTTTTTCAGGTCTTCATTTTGTTCATATAAAACTGAGTTTGGCATCACTTCTAAAAACGCTGTAGGGTCGAGTAACCCAGTTAAAGGAATCACTTTACCGTTAACTTTTAGCGCGTATGCCAGTGCCAAACAGTCCGGATGACAAGGAACAGGCAGCAAATCTTTGGGCTGAAAATGAGGACTTTGTTCTAAAATGGCACGACGAACCTCGGTCAAGGTGTAGCGATCGCGCTTCGGGTCAAAATCCTTCAGTCTTCCAGCGGCTTGAATGGGCTGAAAGGTGACACCTCTCACACATCGCTGTTGTAGTCCGTATTCAATAATCTTGCCAATCTCGTGATCATTCAATCCTTTTTTAAGCGTGACGACCAACGTGGTTGAAATCTTGAATTCATTGAGGTTAGCGATCGCTTTCTCGCGAATATTTCTTAAGTCTGCTCCTCGCAATTCTTTCAAGGCTTGTGCTTCAAAACTATCAAACTGCAAGTAGATTTCGATACCCGGCATGTATTGACTGAGGCGTTCACAAAAGGCACGATCGGTCGCAATTCTCACGCCATTGGTATTAATCATCAAGTGTTTAATGGGCTTGCGCTTAACGATTTCTAGAATTTCAAAAAACTCTGGATGAATCGTCGGTTCACCACCGCTAATTTGTACAATATCCGGTTCTCCTTCATTCGCAACCACGTTGTCTAGCATTTGTTCAATTTGTTGTAGACTGCGATGTTGACGCGGTTGATTCGCAGAGGAAAACTCTTCAGCCCCGGAGTCTGCATAACAGATCGGACAAGAAAGATTACAGCGATCGCTCACTTCCACCAAGGTCAAACAACTATGCTGTTCATGATCAGGACATAGCCCACAATCATAAGGACAGCCATACCGGATTGGTGTATTGAATTTGCGCGGCATATCTCCTGGTTTAATAAACTCTTGACACTGTTTGTAATAGTCAATGTCGTCAGCAATTAAAACTTCTTCTTGACCGTGAATCAGACAGTGTTTGACTAAATAAACATTCTCATCTCTGAAAATAATTTTTGCTTCGACTTTCGTTAAACACTTCGAGCAAACACTATTGGTTAAAGCGTAGAAGAGGTAGGGGCGAGTAGGCATGATGAGGGATGAGGGATAAGGGATGAGGGATGAGGGATGAGGGATGAGGGATGAGGGATGAGGGATGAGGGATGAGAGAGGTTATAGTTTTGAGAATTGGAATAACTTGGGAATCGTGGCTCGGTAGTGTAAGAGAGCGAATAGACAGGCGATTTGAATGGCGCTCAGGTTGAGAACGGGATGGAAATCAGGTTTGATGAAGTCAATGAGAAAGCGAAAGCTTAAATAAGCGATCATATAAAACTTGAACAAATCACCGGATTCTGATAGGAAGCGAGATCGCCACTTCAAAAATATTAACAACGCAAATAGAAATGCAATCTCGTATAACTGAGTGGGATGACGGAGAATCCCATCTCCAAAGTCAAAGCCCCACGGGAGCAAGGTGGGAGTGCCATAGGTTTGATCACTTAACCCAGTTAAAAAACAGCCGATGCGCCCGATCGCCGTTCCCAAAATCAACGGATAAACGAAGGCATCTCCAGTCGATTGCTTGACCCCGATAATTTTCTTGATCAGTTCAACGCCTGCTACTGCACCAATCAGCGCACCCACCACCGTTTTACCCTGTAGCAACAGTAACCAGAATTGTTCTTGATGTTGCCAAAATAAATCAATGTGTTGCAAAATGACGAGCAGCTTTGCGCCGATTAATGCACCGACTAATCCACCGACGACGATCGAACTTCTTTGAGTAGCGGGAATAATGTCCTTCCGAAAATTTCGCAAACTGAGACGCAGAGCGACACTGTAAGCGATCGTCTCAAACAAAAAATGTGGATGAATACCCCAGATATAAACAGGAAAATTCACGCTGATTTTGAATGACAGAAGACTGCTAAACTATACGCGACTCAGCCCCAAAAGCAGCCGACTTGTCACACTCTTTTATGCTTTCTATGAAACCTTATCAGCAAATTGCGATCGTAGAGTGCGGCGAACCTCTAGTTGCGATTCCAGCTAATTTCTCGCTTGTGTCGCCTCATCCTTATCAAAAATTGGGTGCGCCTTATGGAGAAAAATCGCCCTTTTATCTGCGTCAGGGAGTGGTCGATCGCTTGCTCACGGCTCAAAAAATGCTGCAAAAAATCTATCCTGGTTGGCAACTTCAAATTTTTGATGCTTACCGTCCGGTTGCGGTTCAACAATTCATGGTGAATTACACTTTTTTAGAACTTGTGCAATCCAGAAGTTTAGATCCAGCCAGCCTGACTGATGAGCAGCGTCAAGAAATTTTTCAGCAAGTCTATCAATTCTGGGCAGTCCCAAACCTTGATCCCACAATGCCACCGCCTCATAGCACGGGAGCCGCGATCGATATTACTTTAATTGATGAATTAGGAGACACGATCGACCTGGGTTCAGCGATCGATGAAATCTCGGAGCGATCGCACCCCAATCATTTTGCAAATAGTACTGACTATAAAGAACAACAATATCATCAACATCGCCAACTGCTTGAGAAAGTAATGCTCACGTCTGGATTCAAACAACACTGGAATGAATGGTGGCATTTCTCTTACGGCGATCAGATTTGGGCATGGCTGATGGGTCAAGACACCTCAACCCGACCATTGACCGCCAAATATGGGCGAGTTTGAGAACGTTGAACAAGCGCCTTTTGCATTAACCCCGTAAAACCCGCAGAAAATATTAAAGATTTAGTCAAGAAAACACCTTGTTTATTTTAATTCTTCGTGAGGGAGGCTAAAACTGGACTGCAATCTTTCTCTCTAAGAAAGTTATTCTCTCTAAACAGAAATCGAGATTCATTCCTGAACTATGCAAGACAAGATACTCAGTTTCAAAAGACCCAACAGTCGGCACTTTTACGCTCGTCGATATCAAGGCAAGATCGAATCAGGACTAACCCTAGACTACGTGCGCTTTCAGAACACAATCATTGTGCCTGGAGTCGATGTAGATGTTGATGTAAAAGCAATAGAGTCCGGAACAGCACGCTACAAAGAGTTACTCTATATTCCTGTTTACTTACTCTCTGCACTCAACATCAGAATTATAGTTGCGTTAGCACTCGTCTTGACTTTGATGACCCTGCTACCAGGGAGTAACACCTCTTTGAATTTCGGTGGAGCGTTATTCGTTTATCTACTAGTTTGCGGCTGCTGTATTTTTTTTGCGACTTGGGTAATCAGGCGCGTTTATCAGTTTATCGGGGAGAGGAGAGTTAGAGTTTCTTCTGCTATCTTCAACATTGTCTTCTTTGTGACAGCTACCTCGACGCTTTATGCTTATGGAACGCACAGTGGCAGCGCGGCTTTGAATTTAGGTTGGCAGGTAGTCAATTTAGTCATCGCTTTGTATTTAGCACCCGCGATCGTCACATTTCTTTGCTGCATCAACATTCGTGCTATTCGGCACCTCAAGGTTGAGCATGAATGGCGGGTGAATGACAGAATTTATGGCGGACACCTGAACGACAACAATGAAATTGTTCTATACCCCCGATCAGGAGAAGGATTCCATCCGCTGGATGCGTTGGAATATAAAACCCTGATTGCTTACCAGACCACCCAGGGGAATCCGATGAAAGCAAGGGAATTGATCAAAGTTTGGCGCACAAAACGGCTGAAAACCTCGGTCGATGAGAAGCTAATGCGGCTCAAACAGTTTAATCTTCCGAAGCAGTTCGTTCTCCTAGTCTTTAAAGCTGCTGCACCGTTGATAGGGCTGTTTTTGGAAAAGACTGGAACAACTCTGAATGCTAAGGTTTTAGCAAAGTTCGGAATGTGGCTCAGGTGGCAGGGGTTCGATCGCGTCTTCCTGATCTACCAGGAATGCGAATCCGCCTTGAAGCGTGGTTTTTAGCATGGGTGGATCACCAAATGGTGAGAGCTGTTAGCGTTTGGGAGATTAGCTTTGGGTTCTGAAAGGTGAGATCTGCGGTTTAACTCATCCTCCAAAACCCAAGCGTCTCTTAGGCTTCGATCTTCACTGAGATAATTTTGTCACCTTGACGAATTGCATTCACGACATTCATATCCTGTGTTTGCCCAAAGGTGGTGTGTTTTCCGTCTAGATGAGGCTGGGGCGAATGGCAGATAAAAAATTGACTGCCGCCTGTGTTGCGTCCTGCGTGAGCCATCGACAACGTACCCGCCACATGCTTGTTTTTGTTGATTTCACAGTTGATTTCATAGCCAGGGCCACCCGATCCCGTGCCTTGAGGACAGCCACCTTGAATCATAAAATTGGGAATGACCCGATGAAAATTAAGCCCGTCGTAAAAGCCCTTGTTGGACAGATCGACGAAATTCTGAACCGTGTTGGGAGCATCTGCATCGAACATGTCGATATGAATAGTGCCCTTGTCCGTTTCCATGATTGCGCGAGTCATATGTTGCTCCTTTTTTGCACTTTCTGATCCTACAGCTGCACTTTCTGATCCTACAGCGTTAAGGAGAGATGAGGGAAAACGGCGTTCCGCTGCGCGAGGAAGGATGAGCGGATGAGTTAGGCTTCTCAATACTTTCTTAATATCAATTAGAGGAAGCTTCCGTTTTGATTACAGATTTGGATTGCCTCCAAATTCCTCTCCTCTTAAAGTCCCCCAGATTGGGGGGTTGGGGGGCAGAAGCGTTGTACAACGAAGCAGAAAAAACCAGATCAAATTCATGTTTTCTCAAGCAGATTCAGGATTGAGTTTGCTCATTTCCCAGGTCGTGTAGGTGCCGATCGGACTCCACAATAAATAAGGCACTAACAACAAAGCAGCCCAGCCTGAAACTTGCCATACGAGAAGCGTGAGCGGGATTCCCAGCAAAAACCCTAATCCCCCAATGAAGGTGCCTACTTTCAAACTGCGCGTTCGGAACATGACCGGGGAATAGAGAATAATTGCAATCTCAACCAGCAGATAATACGCCATTAAGGGCCAGCTTTGAGTCTGCTCCCACACACTGTAAGCTGACCATGCACCGCAAATGAAGACAATCGTCCAAATCACAGGAATCAGCTTCTCAAACGTCAGCCAGCGAGGGCGGCGCAAGCGATTGAACCATTTGATATCTTTGGGACTGAGAAGACTACCGCCCAACGCCACCAAAAACGTTACGAGTCCGATGACCATCCACGACTTGATCATAATTCTCAGCCCAAAAAGAACAGACGACATCATTTTTTTGCCACCCAGCGTTATTGTGTCAGAGTTCTTCTAGCGTGATCATCAATCTTGAGAGCGATCGTTCTCGTCTCTTGATGCTTCTAGAGGACGCTTTTGATCCGCAATTCAATTTGCAAAAACCAAACAGCATTAGGCCAGCAGTTCTTCGATTTCCTTGTCTGTGAAACCAAATTGTCTGAAGATTCTCAATACATAAGCTGGAGACATTTCACCTGCACCGATATCGATCGGGACAATCCTTTTCTGGTCTTCAACGGTTCAACAGTAGAGTGAAGGGATGTTTTTAGGCATAGACAGCCCGTAATTCATAAGTTTCTGAGGTTGGTTCTTGAGAGCCGATGTTTAGAAACTCATGCAATGCTCTGATGGAGACGGGTTCTGAGTAAATATCTTTGTCTGACTCATCGACCATTTGAAGGGAGTCGATCGCTGCTTTGAGCTTTTGAATGGCGGTGTCTTGAGTGTCTCCCTGCCCAACGATGCCATTTTCGAGACATAGGGCGACCCAATGGCCTGCGCTTTGTCTCAAGACGAGGGTGTAGAAGTCCATCAGTTTGAACCAGTAAGGGATGTTTTTAGTGTATCAGCCGTGTTTGAGAGTTTATGGATGTTTGGGGTTGTGAATGGCTTGCCACCATTGATGGGCACTTGTGGCGTGGGGATGATCCTGTCCGAGGGTACGATCAAAAATTGCGACGGTTCTGGGTATTAGGGGCTTTGCTTCATCCAGTCGATTCAGGCTGTCGTAGAGAACTGCCAGATTTCATAAGCTGATCGGGGCTATCTGAGGGGCGGGGACTCTCGGAGCGACGGGGCAGGGGGGATGGGAGAGATGATTGGATTGGTAGGAAATGAGGGAATGCGAGGTGAGGGAATGGGAGACGCGAATGGGGAGGCGTTGATTGATTTGGCGAGGTCTAATGCTTGTGAGAGGAGAGGAGAGGCTTTTTCGGGTTGTCCGGCTTGGGTGTAGCGCTTGGCAATCTCAGGAAGAAGCGTCGCTAGAAGCGTAGAAGTCTTGATTGTATTTGCAATCTTTAACGCTGTATCAGGCTGATTGAGCTTGAGGTAGTGTCGCGCAATCTCAACCAATGCCTGATCTTTACGAGACCCGTCTGGTAACGTTTGGCTAATTTGTAGTGCCGATTCGATTTGACCTTGTTTGGCAGATTCAGCCGCGATCGTCGCCAACACATTCTCCTTAAGATTAGAGTCTTGAATGCTCTGAGCGATCGTCACTGCCAAAGACAACCGCTGCTTGACTTGATCAGAACTGGCAGACTTATCCAAAAATAGCCGCCCTCGTGCTGCACTTTCCGCCGCTTCGTATCTCGCACAATCATCACGTTCCAACTCAATCAACTGAGCAAACTGGCTTGTTTTACCAGAATCCAAAGCTGCCCACATCAGATCTGACAACGTACTACGATGAGCACCGTCACGCTGCGATCGACTGACTCTAAAGGCTTGCTCATAGTCCCCTGCCTTAGCGTACTGGAGCGCCAATTGATTCATTGCTGTCTCCTGAGCATCACGGCCCGAAATCGTTAGAATGGCTTGCCTTGCCTGATCGGATTGCCCCACCGCAGCCGATTTGAGTGCAACTTGGGTCAAAGCCTCTACCCTCGAAGCATTCTCTTTGAGCGATCGTGCCAACTGCATCGCCGTCTTAAAGTCACCCGCCGTCACATAGCCCTGAGCGATCTCAATCATCGCCTGGTCGTAGTCATAATTATTTTTGAGCGATCGAGCCGTTTTGAGCGCCAGAGCCAACGTAGAACGGGCTGCTTGCGGCGGTTGAAGATTCGCAATTTCGACCAGCTTTGTCGCCTTCAAAAACGGATCTTTGACTGAAGTGATCACCCCCAACGCTCTATCGACTTGCGCGATCGCAGCATACTGCACCGCAACAGATGCCAAAGGTTCGTCCGCAGAATTTGCCAAAAGCGATGGCATTCGATAAGAGAGAAGACTCAGAGGACGAATCGGGCGCATCAAGGAAGTACAAAGAGAACTAGCAGGAATGAAGAGTCTCGAAGGCGGCAGGGCAGCAGGCGATCGACGCGGCCTTGGGGCAGCCGAGAGAAGACCGGGAATCAACCCCAATTGCAGACCGACCAACAGCACTGAGACCGTGAGCTTTTGAAACATGAGTTCTTCGCCGATTCAAAGACAACCTATCGAGAAAAATTTTACCACCGAGAAATAGAAGATCTGTGTGATTTCTCGTAGGCTCAAGAAACTTTTGAGAAATCTACCTTATGAGAGGGGCGTTTGTTAAATCAATCCAGCAAATTCGATCGTAAGATTCATCCTTCTGTATAAGTAAGTTGCACAGTATAAAAATACTATTCGCAAAGGAACTGCCGTGACTCATCCCCGTGTCATTTGTCTAGGCGAAATCTTGTTCGATCGCATCTCCAATCAGCCCGGTCGATCGCTCGAAGCCGTCAATTCTTGGACATCATATCCGGGAGGCGCTCCGGCAAATGTGGCTTGTGCATTGCCAAAATTAGGGACTCCTTCAGCGTTTGTCGGCTGTGTAGGACAGGATGAAATGGGGCGATCGCTGGTCGAGTTGCTTAATTCAATTCCGGTAGACACGACGGGCATTCAGTATCATCCGACTGCGCCAACTAGAACGGTCATGGTGTTGCGATCGGAAACAGGCGATCGTAGTTTTGTGGCCTTCGGAGACCAGCGCAACTCAGCAGAATTTGCAGACACGCATCTCCAAGCGAGTCAGTTGCCTTCTGCATTATTTGAATCAGCCGACTTTCTAGTTTTGGGCACATTAGAACTCGCGTATTTTGACAGTCGAGCCGCGATCGCGCGTGCACTAGAACTGGCAGAACAATTTTTTGTCAAAGTGGTTTTAGATGTCAATTGGCGACCCGTCTTCTGGTCAGATCAAAACGCGGCCCCGCCAATGATTCACGAATTGATCAAGCGAGTTGACTTTCTCAAACTAGCCGACGAAGAAGCCCAATGGCTGTTTGACACAACCGATCCGGGCGCGATCGCTCATCGGATTGGTACGCTAGAAGGCGTATTAGTCACGGCTGGCGAACAGGGTGCTGCTTACTGTCTGGGCGACAACGAAGGCAAAATTCCCGCTTTTGAAATCGATGTCGAAGAAACTACGGGAGCCGGAGACAGTTTTGTAGCGGGGTTTGTTCATCAGCTTTGTCAGCGAGGCATTCACAATTTGAGTGATCCAGAGGTTGCGAGACAAGTCGTTGCGTATGCCAGTGCTGCGGGTGCGTTGACGACCACTCGATCGGGTGCGATCGATGCCCAACCCACTGCCGCAGAAGTCGATGCGTTTTTGTATATGCAAGGTAAATAAAGGGATGAATGAGGCAAAAAGCAGAAATCACTGTTTAACTTAAAGATTGTCAGTAATAATTTATCTCTCGTCATTTGAGTATGGCTGTTGAAATTGAACGAAAGTTTTTAGTCAAGAACGATCGCTGGCGCACACTAGCCACCGGAGTGTTGTACCGTCAGGGCTACATCATCAGTCAACCGGGAAGAACGGTGAGAATTCGCGTGGCTGGGGATCAAGGATTCTTAACCATCAAAGGAGATACCAAAGGAATCGCTAGAGCAGAATTTGAATATGAGATTTCGATCACTGATGCGAATGAACTGTTAAACACACTCTGCGAACCTCCGATAATCGAAAAATATCGCTATAAGATCAGTTTAGGAAACTTAGTTTGGGAAGTCGATGAATTCTTAGGAGAAAACCAGGGATTGATCATTGCTGAAGTCGAATTACAGAATGCAGAACAAGCGATCGACCTTCCCGACTGGATTGGCGAAGACGTTTCCCACGATCCGCGCTACTACAATTCCAACTTATCAAAACATCCCTTTAGCCGCTGGTCAATAAAAGCATCTGATTAAAGCGCAATCGCCCACACACGGCAATCTGCTCAGGAGTTGCAGAAACACTTCCAGAAGGCAATTATTTTTTCTTTACCACCTTACCAAAACTCACAAACAAGTCTATTTTGCCTCATCCCTCATCCCTTCTCGCGCAGCGGATTACCCCAAAGGGGGAACAGATCATCGAAGTTCTCCCTCTCGCGAAGCGGAATTCTCCCTCATCCCTCTTAAACCGCTATTTTACTCCAGGTCACATAAGGCAGGTTAGCAGCCGTTTTCTGGATTTGATCTTTCTGAGCGACTAGCTGACCGCAAGGATCCCACGTTCCAGAAGTCAGCATCATT
The DNA here is from genome assembly GCF_052939475.1 of Phormidesmis sp. 146-20. Lineage (NCBI taxonomy): Bacteria > Bacillati > Cyanobacteriota > Cyanophyceae > Leptolyngbyales > Leptolyngbyaceae > Phormidesmis > Phormidesmis sp. 146-20. Next base: position 59,455 of record NZ_JBJPHT010000014.1, on the reverse strand, counting down.
CGCGCTCCGTCACCCATTGCGATCGCGCCCTCAAATTCGCCGCTCGTCACCTGTAATGTTTCCAAATCCACCTTAATTTCAGCCTGCGGATTGTCAGTGAGAATTTCTTGTAGCTGCTTCGTCACGCTGGAATCAGCCGTCACACAGGGAATACCCATCGCCACACAGTTTCCAAAAAAGATTTCGGCAAAACTCTCACCTACAATCGCCCGAATGCCCCATTTAGCAATCGCTTGTGGTGCATGTTCTCGACTAGAGCCACAGCCAAAGTTTCCATTCACGACCAAAATCTTAGCGCCTTGATACTGCGGCAGATCAAAGGGATGCTGACCGTTTGCCTGAGTGCGATCGTCAATAAACACCGCTGCACCCAACCCATCAAAGGTTACAGAACGCAAAAATCGAGCGGGAATGATGCGATCGGTGTCAATGTCGTTGCCCACCAGCGGAATCCCACGCCCTGAAACTGTCTTCACTTCGCTAACCATAATCCACTCTTTGCTGCAATTTGTCTATTTTCTCACTTTTAGTTTCTCACTTTTAGCATTTGTTAGAACTGCAAACTTAGGGACTATCTCCCTGTAGCTCTTGTAATTTCGCCTCCATTTCTGCCAAACGCGCTGCCATTTCTTGTCGAGCCGCCGCTTCCTGATTTGCCCGTTCTTCTGTCTCTCGAAGTGCCTGATCTAACTCTTCATGCGCCATCAGTTTTTGACCCGTTGTTGGATCATAAAAGCGAAGTTCACCACTAGAATTGACGCGCAAATCTAACCCCAAAGTGTCACTGTGAATAGAAATTACATCACCTTCAACAACGCTAGACGGAATGGGATAGTAATTACTTCGTCAAGCCATAATCCTTGTAGTTGAGGAACGAGATAGTCACCTGTGGGATCATATTGAAAATATTCGCGAACGCCCAAGAATGCATAGATTCCTTTTTTTGCGCCCTGATCGTTACTGCGGGTTGATTTTGACGTGATTTCTAGAACAAAGTCGGGCGGTTTGTCTCCTTCTTCCCAGGTTTTGTAGGAGACATCCGATCGCTCCCGAAAATAACCTCTCAAAGATGTGCGAGCGTAGATCAGATACTCACACTGAACATCACCCTCTGTATCTCTCAAATGTCATTCACCAATCTTTTTTTGCTTTTGATCCGTGTCAATAGACTGCTAATTCTGCTTCATTACTGTTCTTATTTCTATCGTTCAACTCTGCATCACAGCACTTTATTAAACATTTCCAGGTACTTTGGACGCAGCGTATCCCAGGAGAAGCGATCGTAAACGCTTTGATGACGGCGGTCGCTCCGAGTTACCTGCAAGGGGTCGCACTGCTCAAAATCCTGGTTTGCTAATACTTGAGTGATTTGTTGGGCAAGCATTCCACGTTGACTAAAATCAGCTAAATAGCCTTCCTTACCAACGACAAACTGTGTCACTTCATAGTCGTGCGCCAAACAAGGTAAGCCATACGCCATCGACTCAACCAGCACTCGCCCAAAGCCCTCTGACACCGAAGCCAGCACAAAACAATCTGCAACTTTGTAGTAGTGATCAATCTCACTCAACGCCACCGTTCTCACCTCAAAATTGTCGCCTAGCAGACGCTTTCCAAGCTGAATGACTTCGACGGATTCTGAGGACTGTTGCCCCATTAATAGCAAATAAGGACGTGGCTCAGGCAGGCTTGCGACTTCTTGAATCACATAATCCATGCGCTTGTGGGAGCGATCGATGGTTCCGACAGACAGCACCAAAGGACGATCAGTAGGCAGATTTAACTGCTGGCGTAATGTTGTTTTTTCGGTCGCCGTCAGCAGACACAAATCACGGGAAATATTGAACCCCAAAGGAAGCAGCGTTTGCGTATCAGCAGGCACACCATGATCGAGAGCGCGTTGAAAATGGGCAGGCGCTAACCGTTGAACGTGATCACAGCGAGGAGCAGCCGGAGACATCGGCCCGCCATCACAAAAGATCAACTTGTAAGATTGCTTCGTTAATCGCCGCCAAACGCCCAAAAAGTTGCCAATGCTATCGTCGCTAAAGTAAATGATGTCCGGCTTGTGGCGTTGAATATGGGGCAAAAGACTCAGGGTAAAGGCTGCCTGCTCAACGTAGTATGCGTCGTAGTTGCGTCGTCCTCTTACCCGTTCTCCGATCGCCAAAACAAGTCTCCCTAATTGAATGCCAATCCAGCTTTTGCGAGGAATGTTCCACAAGGAAATTTCTTTTTTTGCCGCCGATCCGCCGCCTTTAAATAGCGTGATGTCGATCGACGATTCTTTAGACAGTTCATCAAAGCATTCTCGCGCAAAGGATTCGTAGCCTCGCTGCACATTCCCCAAGCCAGAACAAACCAAGAAAATCTTCGTTTTCATAGTGCAACCTTTAGTGCAAGCTTTATCGTGCAACCTTTATAATGCAACCGCCGTTTTAGAACCTCCTACTTATCTGAAGTTATACAGGGATCTGCTAACAGTTGGACAAGAACCACATAGACTGCACTAAAATTTCATTAAAGCTTGTAAGCAACCACAAAAAAGGTCGTGGCTTCATCCCACACGCCCTGATCAGTGACGAGAGTTTCGACGATCGCATCAAATTCATGTTTAAGCTGTTGAATGCGATCTGACTCTAGCGCTACGAATGGATCGTCTGGATGTAGCCAAAATTGACCATTCCAACGACTTTTAGCATCCTCAAGACTCCGGTAAGTTCCTCGTTGCTCGGTATGAATTTCAACCGCATGGAACCCTATTTCACCCAGTAGTTGACGAATTCTTTCAGGCGTTCCAAGTGGAATATGGAGATTGGGAAGGGAAATACCACAGCGGTCACAGGCCTGACTAATTGCAGGCGTGAGAAAGGACGTTTCAGAAAAACTGGTGAATGCTAAAACCCCGTGTGATTTTAGATAACGAAACCATTTTTGTAACGCTAACGGAATATCAGCAAGCAGTACGATCGCATATGAACAATAAATACCGTCGAATTGATCCGGTGCAAATTCGATGGTCTCAGCGTCCGTTTCAATCCATTCAATATTCTGTAACTCAACTGATTTCTGTTTTGCTAGATTCAGCAGATTCGTAGCGATGTCAATCCCAATCACATGTCCATCAGCACCCACGATTTGAGAAGCCGCGATCGCCACGGTTCCTGTCCCAGTGGCTACATCTAAAATCTGCTGTCCAGGCTGAGGGGGCGCATAGTTGATCAGACGCAGGGCCCGTTCGCGAGTCACCTCATTATCGTAGTCAGTTCTGGAATTGTAGAAGTTGGCAACTCGCTGTTTGTACGCATCCATAATTTACCGTCTAACTCTCAAACTTTTCGTAAGCTTCCACGATTTTCTGCACCAGTGGATGACGCACCACATCTGCCTTTGAGAGATTGCAAAACGCTACGCCATCCACCGATCGTAAGATTCGTTCTGCCATTCCCAACCCTGATGTTTGATTGTAGGGCAAGTCAGTCTGTGTCAAATCGCCCGTTACGACCATTTTGGATTTAAACCCGATGCGCGTTAGTAACATTTTCATTTGCGCTGGCGTTGTATTTTGTGCTTCGTCAATGATCACAAAGGCGTTGTTTAAAGTGCGGCCTCGCATGTAAGCGATCGGAGCCACTTCGATTACACCTCGCTCCATCAAGCCTGCAATTTTTTCAGGATCGACAAATTCATACAGCGCATCATACAGCGGTCGCAGATAAGGATTGACCTTCTGCTGCAAGTCTCCTGGCAAAAAGCCCAACTTTTCTCCCGCTTCGACCGCCGGACGAGTCAAAATCAACCGTTCGTATTCATTAGCCAATAGTGCCTGAACCGCCAAAACCGCCGCTAGATAGGTTTTTCCTGTTCCTGCTGGCCCAATACAAAACGTCAAATCATGCGTCCGCACCGCTTGAATATATTGCCGCTGCCGAAATGTCTTCGCTCTGATCGCATCTCCGCGTCGAGTCCGCGCCAGCATATCTCGCTGAAGGTCTTGCAGTTCGTCTTCGCGATCGGTATCCAATGCCTGACGAGCCGTGAGAATATCAACGTTGGTAATCGGCTTGCCCTGAGTCCAATAATCCTTAAGCGCCTGAATCAACCGATGGCACAACTCCACTTGATTAGCAGTTCCAGAAATCAGCAACTCTTGACCCCGCAAAACCAGCGCTGCTCCTGTTTGACGAGCCAACGTCTTCAGGTTATCTTCCTGGGTTCCTGAGAGAGCGATCGCGCTTTCAATACTGGGCAATTGGACGGTTAAAGTGTCTACCATGCAGATTCTAAAAGTTTTGTAATCGACAATAGGAACTCAGACTACTAGTCTGTCAGGAATGAAGTGAGGAATACTAACATCTCTGAACCGATGACAGCAGTTTTCTCACCCCTCATCCCTCTCTTAATGAGGTACTAACCCTTCAAACCGGAAATTAAAACGTTAAAGACACCCGAATTCCTGTCTTAATGTAGACATTTCAGGTGCCTTCTTTCAATTCTTATAGGTTGCGCCCTTGCGAACGTCGATCGACTTCAAGCAGCGTTTACTCACTCAGCTTGGGGCGAGGTTTTGGCACACTTCTGGGAGGCGTTGATCGAGACGGAGTTTCGCCGCGTGACCCGACTGAAGGCCTTTCAGAGTCAGACTCTCGATCGCTCTGACTGCCAAAAATATCTAAAACAGCAGAATAGCCTGCCGCCTTTGCCACACCTTCTAGCACCGATCGAATCGCCTGAATATTGCGCCCACCGCGACCAAACACACGCCCTTTGTCCGACCCGTCAAACGCCAACCGAACCCAAACCCGCGATCGATTTGCCACAACTTCGCAGTCTACTCTGAGAGACTCTGGTGTCTCCAAAAAGGGCTTCACCAAAAACGTGACCAGCCCCGCATAGTCAGGATGAATAGAAGAATTATCAGCCACTGACCTGCTCACTGACGGGTTCACTCACTGGCTCACTGCTTGCGGTCGCAAAGACGTTTTCTCTTCTGAGAATGCTCCGGACGGTTTCAGTCGGTTGTGCGCCTTTGCTGATCCAATCCAAAATTGCGGGGACATTCAGCCGAGTTTCATCGGTTCTGGGGTTATAAAAGCCAAGCTCCGCAAGGGGTCTACCGTCGCGTCGGGTGGTGCTTTGCGCGGCTACGATCCGGTAGCTGACTTCGCGCTTTTTGCCATATCGTTTTAATCGCAGTTTGATCATGCTAAGAAAGTGAACTCCTGTGAATTACTAAGTTGAGAGTCGATTAACGGTTCGCTTGGGGCAATTCGATAATCTGCACTGGAAAGATCATGGACTATCCATATTATCACAGCCCGATCGCGGTTTCTTAATTTGAGGGAAGCGATCTCTTCGAGTTACCCGCAAGGGGTCGCTACAGATTGCCAAATCCTTTCTTTTTCTTGTCTTTGTTTTTCTTCTTTTTGCCAGGGTTGCCCATTGCAGGATAGCCGCGCCAGCCGGGAGGAGGGGCCTGGCCGTAGGGATTGCCACCACCCATTCCAGGCATTCCGCCGCCCATTCCGGGCATTCCGCCGCCCATCCCAGGCATTCCGGGCATTCCAGAAAAGTTGCCCTGACCCATCTGCTGCATCATGTTCCGCATTTTTTGGAAGTTGCTCACCAGATCGCTGACATCTTTCTCCCCAAAGCCCGATCCTTTAGCGACCCGACGACGACGACTGGGAGAACTAGCCAACAGATCGGGATCTTTGCGCTCTTGCACAGTCATCGAGCCGATCATCGCTTCTGCTTTTTTAAGCTGCGTTTCTCCTTGCTGGAGTTGTTCGCTGCTCAGTTTGTTCATACCGGGGATCATTTTGAGAACGCCGCCCAAAGATCCCAGATTTTTGAGTAAGCGAGTCTGTTTGAGAAAGTCGGTAAAGTCAAACTTGGCAGAGAGAATTTTCTCCTGCATTTTCTCGGCTTCGGCAAAATCGACTTCTTCGCGGGCTTTTTCGACTAGCGTCAGTACGTCGCCCATGCCAAGAATACGGGAAGCCATGCGATCGGGATAAAACGGCTGCAACGCATCAACCTTTTCGCCAACCCCAATAAATTTGATCGGCTGCCCAGAAATTCGTCTCACTGACAGGGCCGCACCACCGCGGGTATCCCCATCCATCTTGGTGAGAATTGCGCCCGTGATGCCAATCTGCTCATGAAAAGTGCGCGTCAGGTTAGCGGCTTCTTGCCCCGTCATCGCATCGACGACTAACAGCGTTTCGTGGGGCTGAATGGTTTCTTTGATTTGAGCGAGTTCGCCCATCATCGATTCATCAATTTGGAGCCGCCCCGCCGTGTCAATGATTACAAAGTCAAAGCCTTCTGCTCTGGCTCGTTCGACCCCCTGACGCGCAATCTCGACGGGGTTAGCATCTTTGCCCAATTCAAAAACGGGAATGTTGATTTGTTTCCCTAATGCGACAAGCTGATCGATCGCCGCGGGTCGGTAGACATCCGTTGCCACCAATAGCGTTTTGAATTCTTCTTTCTTCAAATACAGAGCAAGTTTGGCGGTGGCGGTGGTTTTTCCAGTTCCTTGCAGACCTGCCATGAGAACGATCGTCGGTTTGGTCGTCGCCTCAGCCAGGGGAACGTTCGCCTCCCCCATCACCTCGACCAGTTCGTTGTAGACGATTTCGATAAACTGCTGATCAGGACGAACGCCCGAAATCACCTGTGCGCCGAGGGCTTTTTGCTCCACTTCAGCGACAAAATCTTTGACGACTTGTAGATTGACATCGGCTTCGAGCAAAGCACGACGAACTTCCCGCAAAGCGTCTTTTACATTGGATTCCGAGATTTTGTCTTGACCTCGAATCTTTGTCCAGGCTTGTTCTAAGCGGTCGGCGAGAGCGTCAAACATAATTCAAGTAGGGGCAGGCGATCGGCTTTTTCAGAAGAATACGATAGAGCAACCGTAAAAAATGCTCATTTATTTAGATTAGCGTGTTCTGCTCGATCGCTGCCGAAACTTGAAAGATGTTTGAACAGCCTCCACAGGATCAGGCGTATCAATCGCGCTCAATAACACTGATGCACCTCAGAGATTGCCTGACGAATTGAGTTCCATTCGCTGATCAAGCTCGTCTCGTCTCCTCGAATCTTGCGCCCTTTAAGATTGGGATAACGACTATAAAGCACCCCATCTGCAACACTGTCTAGCAGACGAATGGGCAATACCCACTGAAAGGTAACCTTGCCATCGCCACAGTCTCCATTTTCAATCAAGTTCCCTTTTAGCCTAATTTGAATCGCTTGCCACTCCTGGATATAAATAGAATCACCAGATCGAATCTTGCGCCTCAGCCCAACATTAACTCTGTAGAAGTAGTGGTCTGTTAGCTTGTCAAGTGCGCTCTGTGGCGGACTGCTTTGCGCCCGGACTCTATCTCGAACTCCATCGGGTAAGGTAACAGAGAATAGACTGATGGCGACGATCGTAATGGCCCGCAGAGATCGGTTCATAGCGTTAGCAAAGCGTAGAGTGATCAGTTAATCAATTCTTGCAAGCAATTTCAGGACTTTTTCATGACCAGAGATATCGTTGCTCAGATTCAAGCCTTCAACCAGGGGCGCAACCCAGAGCTGCTCAAGCTCAAATATCAATCGATGGCCACGAATGCGTTCGTTTTTTTGCGGGGCACTTGCCATCTGTTTTATCAAGATTTGCCTGCGGACGCTGCGATCAATAATGCTCCCCCGGTCTGGAGTTGTGGCGATCTACATCTGCAAAATTTTGGCAGCTACAAAGGAGACGATCGCCTTGTTTATTTTGACCTCAACGACTTCGACGAATCGGCTCTAGCGCCCTGTACGTGGGATGTAACCAGATTTCTCACCAGCGTTTTGGTCGGCGCGCATACTTTGGATATCAGCGACGAAGAAGCCCAGGGACTCTGCAATTATTTTCTAGAAAGCTACACCGCTGCCCTCGCTACAGGTAAAGATCGCACCATTCATCGTGAAACCGCTAAAGGGTTAGTGGCTGACTTGCTCAATCGGTTGAAACTGCGCGATCGCAAGTCCTTTCTCGCCGATCGTACTGACCTTAAAGGCAAACAGCGCAAGCTGAAATTAATTCCAGAGAAAACCACTCCGGTCACGTCTGAAGCGCGATCGCAGGTCACCGATCTAATCCACACTTGGGCAACGACTCAGAAGAATCCCCAATTTTTCAACGTGTTGGATGTCGCCCATCGCATTGCAGGAACGGGAAGTCTGGGACTCGATCGCTACATCATTCTGGTCGAAGGCAACGGATCACCTCACGCCAACTATTTGCTAGATTTGAAGGCGGCGCGATCGTCCTCACTCCATCCCCATCTCCAGATTCCCCAACCCAACTGGAGCAATGAAGCAGACCGAATCACCAGCATTCAGCATCGCTTTCAAGAATCACCGCCCGCCTTGCTCAACCCCTTACCGCTAGACGGCAAATCCTATGTGCTGCGAGAACTCCAACCGACCGCCGATCGCGTCGATCTCACCGCCTGGAATGGCAAAATCAAACGCCTTCAGCGAGTCATGCAAACAATGGCAGAAGTCACCGCCTGGGGACAGTTACGCAGTGGAGGCCGACAAGGATCAGCGATCGCTGACGATCTAATCGCCTTTGCCCAAGATGCTCCCAACTGGCACAGCGTTGTATTAGATTACGTTCGCTCCTACGCCGCCCAAGTTGAAGCAGACTACATCGTTTTCCGAGACACTTTCGACCAGCAAATTTGAAGCGGTGCAGTTCGCCTGAATTCGATGAAATACTTCTCCTTAATCTTTCTGAAACCTTGAACCGAAAATTTATCTTAAAGTCCCCCAGAATTGGGGGGTTGGGGGGCAGAAAGACACCATAACGAAGCGAAAACCCTTGATCAGGCGCTAACCTCCGACTCTGAGTGAAGAAGCTACTGTACGATCGCACGCCTGTACGCCCAACTCTGGATGCTTACGATACTCGTCGCTTGTTGCCCAAACACAAACAGTACGATCGGCACCCACAAAGTATAAATACTCTGCCGTTGGATCATATTTCAGTCCGACTTTAAGATTTGAGAAATCATCCTCACAAATCTCGTAGCCAAACCGCACGATAATTTGCGCCACCAGGCATTCTGGCGTATCGATCGATTCTCCAGAGGTGTCGCGTTCTTGCCAAAACTTATCCAAAAATCGCTCCAAAATGGGCAAAACTTTTTCGGGTCTGCCGCCTCTGCTGGCGTAAACGATCGCAGGATTACCCTCAACAATAATGTGACAAGCAGTGTTCATGGGGAGGGATGAGGGATGTAAGGAGGGCTTTGCCCCGCATTCGCGAGGAAGGATGAACGTATCATTTCACATTTTTTGTAGTGCGGCCTAATCCCTGATCTTTGGGGCCTCATCTTTCAAAGTTGGGGGATTTACGGTTCTGAATGGGGAACAGTTGTGAGGACAATATTCTTAAATTTTGATACAAACCTTCACAGTTAGCTAGAAAGTTGTACTCTATGGTGTTCCAGGTTCCTCCCTCGGCGATCGCAGCCTCCAAGCAGATTACCGATCATCCTCGCTGCCGGATTCTCAAACGCACCCAGTATCGCTCCTGTCACATTCAAATACCAGATGACAGTCAGCGGCTCGCAGCCATTTGTGTTGAGGAAAAATATTACAGTTTTTTTAAGCTAATCAAGGATCACCCAAAAACCCTGCAAGTTGCGGCTCGACTGGTTTATCGGGGCAATGAGGTCATGATTACGCAGACTGCAAAAGGAGATGTTCTTTGGGTTTATGAACCAGATGCCCAGACAAAAACCTTGCCCTGTGAGTCTGCTAATCGTCACTCTGAAGACGGCCTCTGGAGGATCTTGAACTCTTCTCAGCAATATCAGGTGTGTCAGATTCGCGTACCAGATGTCGCAAAACCTTTGGAGGCGATCGTCGTTGACCACAAATATTACGGCTTTATGAGAAGACTTCGCACTGAAAATGAGGCGATCGAGTTTGCAAATCGTCTTGCCAAGAAAGGCAACGAGTCCATGATTACCAAGAGCGATCGTGCCTGTGCTATTTGGATTTTAGAACCCGATGCCACACTCAACCAGTAGTCAGTTGCTCAACCCCATTACTTATCTGAGATGCAGGGATGCCAATGCCAACAAATCAGTTGTTTTCAGCCCTCCTTACATCCCTCATCCCTTCCCTAGAGATCCTTCTCGCCCAACTCACGAGACATATAATCAAACGGCTGATCGACAAAATCTGGCTTCTCAACGCCCGTCGCCGCAGACACCTGCTCCTTCACGATCTCCTTCATAATCTGAATGCCGCGCACCGTTGGCCCGCAGGGCACGCCGAGGGAGTTGTACGTTTCCCGCAGACCTTCTAAAACACGCTCATCCAATACATCGGTATCACCCGCGACCAGAGCATACGTGGCATAGCGCAGGTAATAATCCATGTCTCGCAGACAAGCGGCGTAGCGACGAGTCGTATAAGCGTTTCCACCGGGGCGGATCAGTTCAGGGAGTTCTTCAAAGAGTCTTGAGCCAGCTTGTTTAACGATCGCCGCCGCATTTGAGTTGATCACAGCAGCGGCCTGCACTCGCCCCATCCCCGTGTCAAAGTAGGTTTTCAGGCTATCAATGGCGTTGCGATCGAGGTAGCGACCCGTCACATCGTAGTTTCTAATCAGGCTTGTTACTGCGTCCCGCATGAAATTTTTCTCCCTATAATCCCTGTAAACCTTGACAAAATAAACTTGAGAGCGCCGACCTACAGCGATTCGTCGATCGCTCACCGTCTATGGAATTTAAGGAAAAGTCTACCACGTGGGGTTGAGCCTAATTTTATGGAGGGGACGATCGTGAAGCATCTATTTAAGAATTTTTACATTGCTTAACATCGCTTAGAACGAAGCCACCCTACTGAGACTTTTCTCCGGTAGCATTTGTAATCCTTAATCTGAGTTTAATTCTATAGAATCCTCAGTTTTTTGTAGCAAAGGATACAAAACCCCTGTAAGCCTCTTTCTACCATGATGCAGGTGACTAAAACCCTGGCGCTAGAATCCTTGCCAAAGCCGCAAATTCCAGCCGTTAGACGACTAGTTTCTAGCGTAAAGAAAATGGACTTAAGAAAATTCTGAATGAATCTCTCCACAGGGTTGCAGGTTAAGGCGAGTGCTTCTTTAATCTGAGACATTCGGAAGGTTTCGCAAAGCTAAGTTTTCAACCCCAACGCTCTCGCAACGCAAGACACGAATTAAGGAGTCATTCATGGCAACCCCGCAGGAAATCCTGGCAAAGATCAAAGACGAGAACATCCAACTGATCGATCTAAAATTTATCGACACGCCGGGTATTTGGCAGCACTTGACGCTGTACCAGGATCAAATTGACGAAAGCAGCTTTACCGAAGGTGTGCCGTTTGACGGATCGAGCATTCGGGGTTGGAAATCGATTAACGAGTCAGACATGGCGATGGTGCCCGACCCTAACACTGCCTGGATCGATCCTTTTATGGAAGAACCGACCCTGAGCATGATTTGCAGCATTCGGGAGCCTCGCACCGGGCAGCCCTACAGCCGCGATCCGAGATCGATCGCCCAAAAAGCCCTCGACTACCTCAAATCTACAGGGATTGGCGATATGGCCTTTTTTGGCCCAGAAGCAGAATTCTTCATTTTTGATGACGTTCGCTACGATCAAAATCAGCATGAAGGCTACTACCACGTCGATAGCGTCGAAGGCGTATGGAACTCTGGTCGTCAAGAACCGGGCGGCAACTTAGCGTATAAGCCTCGCAACAAAGAAGGCTACTTTCCTGTCGCGCCGACCGACACCTCTCACGACATGCGAACTGAGATGCTGTTGACGATGTTGAAGTGTGGGGTGCCGATCGAGAAGCATCATCACGAAGTTGCGACGGGCGGACAGTGCGAGTTGGGCTTTAAGTTCGGTGAGCTAGTGCAAGCGGCTGACTGGCTGATGACCTACAAATACTGCATCAAAAACGTGGCCAAAAAGTACGGCAAGACCACGACATTTATGCCCAAGCCCGTGTTTGGAGACAACGGATCGGGAATGCACTGTCACCAATCAATTTGGAAAGACGGACAGCCCACTTTCTTTGGCGATGGCTATGCAAGTCTGAGCCAAAATGCTCTCTGGTACATCGGCGGCATTCTCAAGCACGCGCCTTCTCTGCTGGCCTTTACCAACCCCACGACCAATTCTTACAAGCGGTTGGTTCCAGGCTTTGAGGCTCCGGTTAACCTGGCTTACTCTCAAGGTAACCGTTCTGCTTCGGTGCGGATTCCGCTGTCTGGTGGCAACCCCAAAGCCAAGCGTTTAGAATTCCGTTGTCCCGATGCGACGGCGAATCCTTATTTGGCGTTTGCGGCGATGCTCTGTGCAGGAATTGACGGCATCAAGAATCAGATCGATCCGGGTGAACCGTTGGATGTGGATATTTACGAACTCAGTCCCGAAGAGTTAGCAAAGGTTCCTTCGACACCGGGTTCTCTCGCAGAAGTTCTCAAAAATCTGGAGAAAGACCACGAGTTCTTAACGACGGGTGGCGTGTTTACCGAGGACTTTATCGAAAGCTGGATTAGCTACAAGCTCGATCGCGAGGTCATTCCCATGAGCATTCGTCCTCATCCGTATGAGTTTGCGCTTTACTACGACTGTTAGTAAGTGACTGTTCAGGCGTGATTGGGTGAATCTGTTTTGGGCGGCGATCGACTTAAAGTTCGATCGTCGCTTTTTTTAGCAAAATAAATCGGTTGTATTGACTTGGATTTGAGAAGAGTAAAAGTACTGGAAAATCTGTCGATCGGGGGTGAAACTCTCTCATCCTATTCGTTACACTTATTCACATAGTTGATTAGTGTTTCCCAACCTATCATGCCTGAAACGTTGACAAAGCTGGCATATCAAACTTTTTCTCAGGGCAAAAGCTACTTTGGATTGGCACACAAAGCCCTCAGTATGCAAATTCTAAAGCTCGTTGACCCCGCTCCCTCCGAAAAGAAAACGACTCCCATTTCTGCTGATTTGCTGCTCAACATTCAGCAGCGCTTTAATCGAGTGCTTGAAGCCGACTGGCAGGATGCCGAAAATGAGGTGTATCCCGATAGCATTTTGTTTGACAACCCCTGGGAAGACTTTTTCCGGTTTTACCCGTCTGTTTGGTTGGATATGCCCCAGATTTGGGATCGGGCTAACCAGAAGCGTCACCAGGAGTTTTCACCTCAAGTCGAGACGAGTGGCTATCCCAGCTACTATGTGCAAAACTTTCATCATCAGACAGACGGCTATCTGAGTGATATGTCGGCCAACCTGTATGACTTGCAGGTGGAGTTGTTGTTTAATGGGGCGGCGGATGCCATGCGGCGACGGGTGCTGGCTCCCTTAAAGCAGGGATTGCAAACCTTTAGCTCGATTGAGCCACGTCAGATCAAAGTGTTGGATGTGGCTTGTGGAACAGGGCGGACGCTTAAAATGCTGCGTGGTATGTTGCCCAAAGCTTCTCTATATGGAGTGGATTTATCTCCAGCTTATTTGCGTAAAGCCAATCAAATGCTGTCCCAAAATCCGGGTGAGTTGCCGCAGTTGCTTCAGTCGAATGCAGAAGAGTTGCCTTATCTGGATCACTACTTCCATGCAATTACCTGCGTTTTTCTATTTCACGAACTGCCCCCACAGGCGCGCCAGAATGTGATCAATGAATGCTTTCGAGTGATTAAGCCGGGTGGAACGTTTGTGATTTGTGACTCGATCCAAGCCAGCGACTCACCCGAAATGGCTCCTTTAATGGATGGGTTTGCGACCACGTTCCATGAGCCTTACTACCGTCACTACACAACGGATGACTTAGTAAAACGGCTTCAAGATGCGGGCTTCTCAGACGTTTCGACGCAGGTTCACTTTATGAGCAAGTATTTGATTGCCCACAAGCCCACTGAGACTGAGCAAATCCGTCAAGATTCCGAGCAGACACAAATTCCGTTAGAGATTTAGTTGACGCGAATTTGATGAAATCTCTCGCTGCGGTGGTCAATTCGGCAGCCCCATAAATTCCCCACTCGTGAGGGATTTTGGGTCTGCCTTAATTTGTAACGACAGCGAAGGATTTCATCAAATTCACGTCAGAATTGGCAGCATGGAGGCAGACGACTTGACCACTGCACCGAAAAAATCTTGTCGAACCAATTTTTAATCAGCTTGCTTGGGAGCTAGGAAGTGAGGTTGCTTCTCCTCCTGACTCCAAAACTTCCAAAAAGAAAAGGCACCTCATCGCGAAGTGCCCTTTTTTTGATGCGGATGGCGAGACTCGAACTCGCAAGGCAAAGCCACACGCACCTCAAGCGTGCGCGTATACCAATTCCGCCACATCCGCATAAGCTGGTTTGATCACCAGAGCAAAAGCCGTTTGATTGAGGTTGACTTAAGCCTTAACTAGCATAACAAAAGAATGGAGCTTTGAAGCGCGGAGTTTAGAGATTGATTGTTTTATCAGAAGTTTCAGAAGTAACTTGAGACAAAACCCAGGTGAATTAGAATTTTTGACCCACTCCAAATTGAAGTCGAGTTGCCCCTTGATCATTCACCCCAAAATCGGCTCGAATAATTCCTAGAGGAGAGTTTAGTCGGAGTCCTGCACCAATGCCAAATCCGGCTCCCGGACGGTTACGATCGACCCCCGGTTCGCCCAAAACGCCCTTAGCTGACCCCAAATCAGAGGCAAAATCAGCAAACAGGGCACCGCCGACAATTCGGTAAATCGGAAAGCGATATTCTGCCGAAGCTAATAGGTAGCTGCGACCAATACCCACTTCGCTGCCACCGTAACCCCGAACTGAATTAGGCCCGCCCAGCGTAAAGGCGTTGTAGGGAGGCAAATCGCCGATCGTCGTCCCTGCCTGCACATTAAAAGCGAGAACTTCTGGCTGCTTTTGAGTTTGCATTGAGTTCAACAGATTGACGGGTCGGTACTCGGTGTAGTTGGCTTGCAGACGATTAGAAAGAATGTTGCCCTGACCGATCGGTAACGACTGCTCAGTACTCAGCGTCAATAGCGATCCTTGAGTGGGGTTAATGGTGTTGTCGCGCAAGTCGCGGGTCGCGTTGAATCCGACCGTCACCAGATCGTCAATGCCCGTTCCACTAAACGAAAGCGGACTGCCATCACGATCGCGCCTTGTCACATCACCAGCAGCATCTCGTAAACTAACGCGGGTGTAATTGAGTCCTAGTGAGCCGTTCCAGTTATTGCCCAAGGGACGATTGACCTCAACGCCGCCGCCAAATCGACCTTCTCGCGCTCGATCGCCGTTGGCCAGTTTGCTCTCATCGTCGTCAAACACACGAGAAATGCCTCGTCGTCGGAAAAAGTTGGCGCTGTAGCCCAGTTTGTCAGGTTCAGTCGAGCGGTATGGGCTGACAAAGCGACCGTCGAACTGTACATCCTTCGTCCCGGCTAGAACGTTACCGCTGATCGTTTGTCCGATGCCGCCGACGTTGCGATCGCTGTAGTTGACACTGCCATAGATGCCCAAATCATCATTGAATCCGCCACTCAGGTTAGCCGATCGACTGCGGGCTTCGGTCACAACATAGACAACATCCAGCTTGCGGGCATCGCCTTGGAGATCGACTCGCGCATTGCTAAACAAGCCTGTGTTGACGAGCCGTTGTAAATCTTGGCGAGCCACGTCTTCTCTAAAAATTTGCCCCGGACGAGTCTGCAACTGCTGCTTGATAAAGCGTTCTTGAGTTCTACCGCGAATCGGTTCGCCTTTTTCGTCAACAGTTTTGCCCTGCTCATCGGTAAATTGGACTTTGATCTCGCCGATCGTGCCTTCTGCCACTCCGATCGTCACTACGCCGTCTCGACTCGGAGAAACCGCCACCACTCGCGCCAGATTAAATCCATTCTTGGCGTACCACTGATTAATTTGGTTTGCGCCTTGATTGAGAGCAGCGGGACTGACGATCGCGCCCAGTTGAGCTTTGAGAAAGTCGTTAGCGATCGCGGGAGTGAGGCTCTGCGCGCCGACAAGTTGGAGAGAACGAACGACGATCGGTTGGACTTGAAACGTCACACTCAACCCATTGGAATTCGGACGACTGTTTACACTCGCATTGGCAAATAATCCCGTGTTCAAAATGGCGGCGACATCTTGCTGAAGCTGACTATTGCTGGTTGTTCCGCCTGGTTGGGTACGAATATTACTGCGAATCACCTGTTGAAGTTCGGTATTTGCGCCTGTGATTTGCACATCGGTTGCCGTCACTACCAGATCAGACGTGGGCTGAGGCGCATTGCGAACGGGAGGATTCGACGGCGCTGGGGCTTGAGGAACAATCCAGGTCGGCTGGTTAATCGAAGGTTGAGAACTGGGCTGAACCGGGGGCGGATTGATCGAAGGTTGAGGTTGAGCCAAGGGCGGATTTGGGGATGTCTGAGCGGTTTCTGTCGTGGGAATTTGATAGTCCTGATAATATTGAGCAGACCGATCGCCCGGTTGCCCGGTTGCTGAGGTGGTTTGAGGAGCCGTTTCTGAGAATTGCTGAGAGACGATCGTTTCCGGAGGTGCGATCGCTTGTACCCGAACAGAGGCTCCCCCTTCAGTCGGGACAACTACGTCTGATACCGCTCCGTTAGCCAAATTTGCAGCTTCGGGAACGTTGGCATTGGCAGGTTGTGAGACATCCCAAGCAGAAAGAGCAGCAAGGGTACAGGCGGCAACGGTAGGGAAACGCATGAGGGTGAGGGATGAGGGAGGGCTTTGCCCCGCATTCGCGAGGAGGGAGGAGGAAGGAAGTGAGATATTTATAGTCCAAAATGAAGGGTTTGAGCGGCTAATTTAGCGGTCGGGCCTATCACCAATGACAGATTTTGATGGCTGCGGTTATGAATCGTACTCAGTTAATTTATCGGATTGGGTTGGTGCGATCGAGCGTCAAAATCCTCAACTGATCGGACATGCCAAGATCTGAAGTATCTTTTGAAATTTAGAGTTTGATTTCAATTATTTCTCGATTGGACAATCAATTCGTAATGCGATGAACAGCTTTTCAGCCAACATTCGTAGTAATTAATGAAGAGCGATCGTGCCTGAGAGTTCCCTTTGGGGATCGCTGGTTTTAACTGTACTGAGCAATTTTATGAATTCACCGCTTCACACCTTGGGCGTTCCTCCAAATGCCTGGTTAGTTGATGAAACGACCGCAGATCTGACCCGTTCTCCTTTGCGATCGCATCCGATCATCGTTGCCACAGATACCAAAAAGCTGCGCGTTGATTTGGCTAAAACAGCGATCGTCGTCATCGATATGCAGAACGATTTTTGTCATCCTGATGGGTGGTTAGCTCATATTGGCGTGGATGTTTCTCCTGCGCGTCAGCCGATCGCACCGTTACAAACGTTTTTACCTGTGCTGCGAAGTCTTCAAGTGCCCGTGATTTGGGTGAATTGGGGCAATCGTCCTGATCTTTTGAATATCAGCGCGGCAACTCGCCATGTTTACAATCCCAGTGGTGTAGGCGTTGGATTGGGCGATCCGCTACCCAAAAATCAGGCTCCCGTGTTGATGAAAGGCAGTTGGGCCGCTGCGATCGTCGATGAATTGGAACCTCAGCCCAACGATGTCAGCGTGGACAAATATCGGATGAGTGGCTTTTGGGATACGCCTCTAGACAGTATCCTTCGCAACCTCGGTCGGACTACACTCTTGTTTACGGGTGTTAATGCTGACCAGTGCGTGATGGCGACTTTACAAGATGCAAATTTCTTAGGGTACGATTGTCTGTTGATTCAAGACTGCACCGCCACAACTTCTCCAGAATTTTGCTGGCAGGCAACGCTGTATAACGTCAATCAGTGCTTTGGATTTGTCACCACCTCGACCGAAATCACGCAGGCGTTCTCTTCGAGTGACCCGCAAGGGGTCGCTTTGAGTGACCCTCAAGGAGTCGTATCAACCTGAGAAACGCTTGCGAACTGAAAGTTTTCCGGTTTTGGGGTCGCCTGCTTTGTAAGTTTATTGTGGTCAAGAAATACTGCAATTGCGTGCATCTAAGTGCTAACCCAATGAGGCTTTAGGTACAAAATATGGTGATCTCAACTAACCTGAATCCATTAAAGCTGCCCGATTTTAATCGCGATGGCACGACTGATGTGTTCTTACGCAGCGATAACAACAACGCGATCGCGCTCCTCGACAATCTGGGCACCGTCAAGCAAAGAAGCTCACTTCCGTCCCTAGAGAGCAAGTCTGGCTGGACAGAACCAACTCTGGTTGATTTTGACAAAGATGGCACGACTGACCTATTTTGGCGCAACGGAACCACAGGTGAAAATCTAGCCTGGCTGATCAAAGACGGCACCTTGCAAAAATCCGGCTCTTTGCCCACATTAGCGCCCATTTGGGACTACAGAACAGGCGACTTTAATGGGGATAGTAAGTCTGATATTCTTTGGCACAATCAAGCGACGGGTGAAACGGTGGTCTGGCTGATGGATGGGCTGACGATCGCTCAATCTGCCAAGCTGCCATCCCTGCCACGAATCTGGGAAGCCGCGATCGCAGACTTTAATGGCGACGGCAAAACCGATATTTTCTGGCGCAACACTCAAACTGGCGCAAACAGTATCTGGATGATGGACGGCGCTAACGTAGTCAAGTCTGATTCTCTAAAGTCACAGTCGCTCACCAATCAATATGAGATTGTCGATTTCAATGGCGACGGCAAAACTGACATCTTTTGGCGAGAGCGCTTTACTGGAAAGAATGTCGTCTGGGTCTGGGGAAAAGATGCGATCGGATCAGACAATCAAGCGATCGATCTCCCCTCGACACCAGGAGACTGGTCTTATCAAATAACCGATTTTAACGAAGACGGTAAAACTGATTTCTTCTGGCGCAATCCTCAATCGGGCGGTAACGAAGTCTGGACTTCTGACGGCGCAAAAGTAAAAGTCAAGGCTTTTAAAGGAATCGGAGGTTTTTAATCTCCAAATATTTTAATCTTCAAGAACAGGATGACCATTTAATTTTGAGTCATCAACTCAGCCCTGCAAATCTCTGATTTCTTTAGCATTTCTAAACTGTTCCAAAGTCGTTTGCAGGAATGTAATTCTTCGATGCTTTTGGCTCACAATCGGTTGAGCTAAACACTCTAATGGAGTAATTTCTAGTTTGTAATAGCGTTTTTCAGATTGAGGTTCTGTAGGAAACAAGTGGGCGCGATCGACGATTTCGATCTTTTCCACTCGCGCATAATAGCGAATTGAATAAGCTTCATTTTCAAACACTTTAGTCTGATAAAACGCTAACCATTGAGGCTCCCAGCACTTTTTCAGAAACTTCTCAACACTTGCGATCGGAATTCGATACCAACGATACTCGCGCGCAATCTCCAGATCTCGCTGATTGTTCATAACAGCCACGAGAACTCGATCGCCGCTTTTGGCTACAGAACAGTTTGCCATAGAGAAGTGTTGAGCAGTTTCAATCTAAGAATTCCCTTTTTTAGACGTAAGTTTTAACGTGAATTCGATAGAGTTTTTTCGCTTCAGTATTTAACGCTTCTGCCCCCCAACCCCCCAAATCTGGGGGACTTCCGGACAGGATTTCTTGCTCAAAGTCCCCCAAACTTGGGGGATTTAGGGGGCTGCCTAGAGTGATCGCCACAGCGAGGGATTTCATCGAATTCACGTTAAGTTTTACCTTATTTTTGATTGGTAACTGACGATCGTCAATCCACTTAAACGCATTAATAATTGATCCTAATCGTCGGAAATTTGCGACGGTGATCCATTATTAGCGGCATCACTGACTGCAAAATCTACATCTTCATACAGCGCTTCCATACTGATCTGAAAATCTAAACTGGCTAACTGAATGCTCTCCTTTTGATCGTAGGAATAAAACACCCAAACGCCTGCTTCGCTGCGACGAAAACATTCAACCTGCTGTCTTTTTTGGCTGATCAACACATATTCTTGTAGCGAGTCTAAACGTCGATAAGCTGCAAATTTATCCCCGCGATCGAAGGCTTCTGTCGAGTCAGACAACACTTCTACAATCAGACAAGGATAGGATTTTGAGTAAGAAGATGAACGATCACGATCGTCACAGGTCACCATCACATCCGGATAGTAGTAACAGTTTAGCGGTGGAATGTACGCTTTCATGTTTTCCATAAACACACGACACCGACCGCCCCGAACATGACTTCTCATTTGAGTAAACAAATTGCCCGCGATCGTATTGTGAGAATCGCTTCCTCCTGACATGGCATAAACTTGTCCATCAAAATACTCATGCCGAATTTGACTTTTCTCCTCTCCTGCTAGATACTCTTCTGGAGAAATGGCTGAGTGCTTGAGTTGGGCAATCATCGGCTTTAATGAAAACACTAATGTTATTTTAGGTCAGACGTATGGGAATGCCTTGCCAAATTAACAGTATTCTAAAATTGAATCAAGATTATCCATCTGAGTTAACGCTGGACGCAACGCATCAAGCAACGAAACCAGGATACCGAATTTTTGCGATCGACGTTCCCATTCCCCTTGTCGATGACCACTGGAACGCTTACGCAGATGTAATTATTGAAAAACTCACCTGGCAACAGCAAGAAACACACCTCACCTTTCGGATCAGTCGCATTTACACACAACCGTTTGCGCTAAAGTCGTGAATGCTTAGTGAGTAGCTGGATGAATCAGAAAATTAACAGAATTGAGAATTCAAAGTTCAAAAATCTGCGACGCTACAGCGTATAGGTAAAGTCATCGACGATCATTCCCGGAGTCCAGCTTCCGCCCAGATTGCGACTGCCATAGGTGCCGACATCGGGGATGAATTCTTGAACACTCGTCAAGGCGACCAAGTGACTGCCCCAAAAATGATAGACGCTATCATCAAAGCGCAAATTCTCGATCGGAGCCACAATCTCACCATTTTCCACCCAAAAACAAGCGTAGCGAGTCATGCCCGTAATCCGACCTGTGGGACGATCGCTCCAGTTTAGATAGTGCAAATTGGACACATACAAACCCGTATCCAGCGCAGCGAACACTTGATCAACGGGCAGATCTCCGGGCGTGATTTCGGGCGATCGCAATCCCTCATCTTGATTGGCCCCATTCGCAGTTAGATTGTATTCTTTGGCAGTTTTTGAAGACACCAGCAGATTGACCAATTGCCCAGACTCGATTAGCGCCAGTTCGAGAGGAGCCGTTTCGCCTAGCTCGTTAAATCGGGGCACCAACCCATGATGAAAGTTTTCTTTGAGCGTAAATTGAGGCGACAGTTTCTTTTCTCCGCGCCGCAACGCCCCAAAACAGCTACCCCCCTGCTGATAAGAAGCCTCACTCACGCCACCCCACGACAGCATCGAGAGCAATTCAGCGATCGCTGCGGGTGCCAGATAGGTGCGATATTGTCCCCGCCGAATCGATTTGGGAGGTTGGGCCAGACGGTCTAGCTGCGATCGCGATTCCTGCATTTTAGCCAGGTAAGCGGCTTGATCCCAATGACTGCCCGCCAGCGTTCCCTTCAGAGCTTGCCCCTGGGAAGTAAACAGCGAGTAGTCAAGCGAAAAAGAATCGGTAGCAAACCAGTGCCGCTGTCCCATTGAGTCGGCATAAGCGCGAATGGTCAGTCCGGCGGCATACAGTCCTGTAAAATCCAAATCAGCGACCGGGGGCAATAGCGTCGAAACCACTGCCTCAGCCGAAAGAAGCTGACCCTCATGCACTTCTCGACTCACACCATTTCCAGAAGGTAGCACCAGATAGGGATTGACCGGAAGCTGAGGAACTTCTTGACGAAGCGCTGAGAGGGCTTGTTGGGACTGCTCGCGATCGACCGCTTCTTCTCCCGTAAACGGAAACTCCACATAGCTACTGCGCTGATCGTGCATCAACGTCAAATGAACGCTGCCATCGCTGACAGTGCCCGTTTGCCGCACTTTGGCGTGATTAAACCGGGTAAATTGGCTCTGTTCGCTGTTGAGCGTCAAGGTAAATTGTTCGTCGGGTCTGAGTTGGTCGGCGATCGTCGCGGACAACTGATTAAAACTGGTTTCCATTGCATCTGTCGTCATGACCCACCCCCAAACACTTCTACATTGGCAAAAACGGCCATCGGCGACCCGTGACCGACCCAAATGACCTGGTTGGGTTCTCCTTTGCCACAGACGGGTGTGCCATACATCTGCCAGGTGTCGCGATCGCCCAGCTTAACAAGACTGCTCCAAAACTGCGGCGTGACTCCTCGATAGTTTGGGTTTCTCACGGTTTTGGTCAGCTTGCCGTTTTCGATCAGTTTGGCGTACTCGCAGCTAAATTGAAATTTGTGACGCTGATCGTCGATCGACCACGATCGATTCGATTCCATATAAACGCCGCGATCAATCCCGCCAATGATTTCGTCAAAGCTGGCTGTTCCTGGTTCGAGGTTCAAATTAGCCATGCGATCGATGGGGGGACGATTCCAGGAAGACGCGCGAGTGCTAGATACACCCAAAACGCCCGATCGCCCCTGGCTTTCGAGTCCGCCCAAACCGCGCTGCAAAATGCCTTCTTTGACCAAATATTCACGAGAAGCGGGTGCCCCGGTATCGTCAAAATGATAGCTGGCAAACTCGCCCGACACGGTAGGGTCAAAGGTAATATTCATCAAAGGCGACCCATAGACTCGCTGTCCAAAGTCTTCTAGCTTGACAAAGCTGCCGCCTGCATAGTTGCGCTCGTCGCCCAAAATCCGGTCTAGCTCTAAGGGATGCCCCACACTTTCGTGAATTTGCAGCAGCATTTGATCAGGAGCCAGTACCAGCGTGGTCGTCTCCGTGGGACAGTCCTCAACGGTGAGAAGCTCGATCGCCTGTTCGCCAATTTGTTGTACTCGCTCCCACAGGTCAGGCGTAACTAAATATTCCAGGCCGCCTTGATAACAGTGAGCCAGCCAGCCGTTGTGCGATCGTCGCTGAATGATTCCCCCATCTTGGGCGGTGGCTGCGTAGTCGGTGCCAATTTGCCAAAATTTTTGCTCAACTTCAGACCCGTTGCTGCTGACAAACCAAGTGTCTTTTTCGGTGGTTAAAGCAGTGGCGCTGGCTTGAACGATCCGATCGTCTACTTTGAGCGTGTGACAAATCTTGACCAAAATTTCGTTAATTTCCCCTGGTGTCAGCGCGTCAAAAGGTTTGAGAATCGGTGAAGTGTATTGACCGACCACTTTGGGGCGGGCCGACAGAGCCGTGGCGTGAATATTCCATTCGCTGGCGGCGATCGCTTGTCGGTAAGCTGATTCGGCGGCGGCCTGTACGCTGGCAAACTTGAGTGAATTGGTTGCTGCATAGCCAATCTGACCGTTGACCAAGACTTCCACCATCAGCCCTTGAGTGATACTGGTGCCGTTGGTTTCAGGAATGCCATCTCGAACGGAACGGGTGGTAGAGGCTTCTCTCGTTGCCCTCAGCCCCACCCAATCGGCAGAAACCGTAAGCGCTGAGAGCAGTTTTGACAATTCAACAATCATTATTTGCTAGAAGAGGAATCATGAACAGCTTTTCCTGAGCGAATAATATTAGCTCACCCAGGTAAAAGCAGAATATTTGAGGATTCTAACAGTCTAACTGCGATGCCAGAGGGTTTCACCCCCCGCTTTGTCGATTAGCGTGATCCTCTGGGCTTGAAGCTCGTCGCGAATACGATCGGCTTCAGCAAAGTTTTTGGTCTGCTTAAATGCTCGTCGTTGCTGAATTTTGGTTTCGATTTCAGCGTCGCTGATTTGATTAGAATCGCTCGTTTCGACTTCAAGTTCTGCCTCTAATCCCAGCACGTCAGCCAGTTCAATTAAGGTCAACCACTGCTGTTGAAGAGTTTGGGCATCAGTTCCAGATGGCTCTCCGTGAACCAGCAGATTCCCTTCTTTCTGCAATTCTTTAGCAATCTCAAACAAAACCGCCAGTCCGCCAGACGTGTTGAAATCGTCGTCCATCGCAGCTTGAAAGGCACTGTGAGCGGGAGAACTCTGAATTTTTGCCTCTGAATCCCAGCCCAACTTTTCGCCATATTGATATCCAAACAGCAGTCCTTCTTTCAGCCTGTGCCAGCCATTTTCGGCAGCGGTTAGCGACTCGTCAGTGAAGTCGATCGGTTTGCGATAGCTCGCTCCCAAGACAAAGAACCGAATCACCATCGGATCAATGCCCTTTTTGTCCAACAAATCGCGAATCGTGGTGAAGTTGCCCAGCGATTTCGACATTTTCTCGCCGCCGACATTCACCATGCCGTTGTGCATCCAATATTTCGCAAGCGGTTGACGTGTGATGGGTTCAGACTGAGCAATTTCGTTTTCGTGGTGAGGGAAAATCAGATCTAAACCACCGACATGAAGATCGATCGCGTCTCCCAAAAATTCGCGTACCATTGCCGAACATTCAATGTGCCACCCCGGCCGGCCCGCGCCCCAAGGCGATTCCCAGGCAGGTTCTCCCGGTCTAGCGGCTTTCCACAGCGCAAAGTCAAACGGGTTTCGTTTCTTTTGACGATCGGGATCATCCGATTCCACCCGTCCACTGGCCCCCGCTTGCAGATCGTCTAGCTTGCGACCAGAGAGTTTGCCATAGGAGCGATCGCGCCCCACTTCGTAGTAAACGTCGCCCTCTGATGGATACGCAAAGCCTTTCTGCTCCAATTCGTAAATCAGTCGTTTGATGCCGTCCAGCGTATGCGTAGCGCGAGGATAAGCGTCAGCTTCCATCACGTTTAGCCGTTCCATGTCCTCAAAGTAGGCTTGAATGTAGCGATCGGACACCTCCTGCATCGACGATCCTTCTTGCCGCGCCTTGTTGAGAATTTTGTCATCAATATCGGTGAAATTCTGCACGTAGCGCACCTCATAGCCTCGCCATTTCAAGTAGCGACGCACCGTATCCCAGACGATGTACGATCGCGCATGACCCAGATGGCAATAGTCATAGACCGTCACGCCACAGCAATACATCCGCACCTTACCGGGTTCGATCGGGTCAAAACTTTCTTTGCGGCGGGTGAGGGTATTGTAGAGCGATAAGGGCATGGGGATGAATGAGGGCAGATTGAAACTTCAGTTTGGCTTAAGAGATAATCATACAAGTCTAGATCAGCGATAATCAGAAAGAGTGGTTTAAGGGGGGTTGAGTAACCATTTTCCCCGTTTCCACTCCCTGCTCTCTCATGTGAAACGCGATATGCAATCAGCAGCGACTTCTTCCGATTTGGCCATGGATACGCCTAAAACTGGGCTGCCCGTCACGATCATTACAGGCTTTTTGGGTAGCGGTAAGACTACTCTACTCAACCACATTTTGACCAACCAGCAAGGGCTAAAAACTGCGGTTTTGGTGAATGAGTTTGGTGAGATTGGCATCGATAATGAACTGATCGTCCAGACCAGCGATGACAATAATATGGTGGAACTCAGCAACGGTTGTATTTGCTGCACCATTAATAATGATCTGGTCGAAGCGGTTTACAAAGTTTTGGAGCGAGAGGAGGCGATCGAATACCTCGTCGTCGAAACTACGGGACTGGCTGATCCGCTCCCTGTGGCGCTGACCTTTTTGGGAACTGAGCTGCGCGATATGACTCGGTTGGATTCGATTATTACCGTCGTCGATTCTGAGAACTTTAGTCTGGATTTGTTTAACAGCGAAGCAGCTTACAATCAAATCGCTTACGGGGATATCATTCTGCTTAATAAGGCTGATCTGGTAGATGAAGCCGATCTCGATCTATTAGAAACGCGAGTTCGAGAAATCAAAGAAGGTGCCAGAATTCTGCGAACTACGAAGGGACAGGCTCCGTTGGCAGTTCTGTTGAGTGTGGGATTATTCGAGTCTGACAAATATTTTGATCCCACTGCCGAAAAGCACGAGCATCACGACCACGAACATCACGACCACGAGCATCACAATCACGACCATCATGATCACGACCATCATTCTAAGGGCGATCACGATCACGAGCAGTGCAGTCATGACCACGATCATGAACACCACCACCACTCTAATCACTTAGAAAATGATGGCTTTACGTCGGTCTCCTTTCAGAGCGATCGCCCCTTCAATATTCGCAAGTTCCAAAATTTCTTAGACAATCTGCTGCCCGGAAATGTCTTTCGCGCCAAGGGTATTCTCTGGTTTGACGAAAGTCCCAAGCGTCACATTTTTCACTTGAGCGGCAAGCGTTTCTCGCTTGATGACACCGAATGGAGCAGCAACCCCAAAAACCAACTGGTGCTGATTGGGCAAGGTTTGGATGAAGAGACACTGCGATCGCAAATCACCGATTGTTTGGGCGTTCCCTCCACCAGTCGCGGCAAAGGGTTTAGAAAATAGGGAAGAATAAGTTTTGAGGCTCAAATTTCACCCTCAGCGCTCAAGACCCAAATTTATGACCCATCTACAAGTTCTCGTTTGCCAGTACCAAAACTGTCTTGAAAAAGATTCAGCGGAGGTGCTGGCAGCTTTTTTGGCGCATCCAATTTCTAACGTGACGGTGATTGAGTCTGGATGCCAGGGACAGTGCAATATGGGAGTGACGGTGCGCGTGCTGCCTGACGAAGTTTGGTACTGTCGAGTTAAGCCAGAACAGGTAGAAACGATCGTCGAGCAGCATCTTAAGCAAGGAAAGCCAGTCGAAGACCTGTTGCATCCTCGATTTCATCCCCGGTTCTGAGGGGAGCAAATCTTCAAACTTCAACCATGCGAGTCATTCTTCAGCGCGTTAAATCTTCTCAGGTGACGGTGGATGGAGCGATCGTTGGCTCAATTAACCGAGGCCTAAACCTGCTGGTAGGCATTGCGACAACTGACACCGAGACAGAACTCGACTGGATGGCGCGCAAGTGCTTGGATCTGCGAGTGTTTCCTGATGGAGACGGGGGACGGTTCGATCGCTCTGTGCAGGAAATTGGCGGCGACCTGTTGGTAGTCAGTCAGTTCACTCTGTATGGAGACTGTTTCAAGGGGCGGCGACCTTCTTTTGATCAAGCAGCGGCTCCTGAAATAGCAGAACAACGCTATGAGCAATTTGTTTCAAAACTACGGCAGAGTGGGCTGCGAGTCGAAACTGGAAAATTTGGGGCAATGATGCAAGTGACGATCGAAAACGATGGCCCAGTCACTCTCATTTTGGAGCGATCGGCGACCAGCGACTAACTGAGTTTCACCAGCGAAATCAATAGCCTGCTGCCACCATATCAAGCTGATGAGAATAGGCAATGCGTTTGACTTGAGTGTGCCACCGCCCCGATGACTCAAGGGTGAGCAGCCGAAATCCAGGTTTTTGATGATCTAGGGCAAACTTGGAGCTTTTTGGCTCAAACTGAATGCAGGTTGAAGGCGTTCCCAAATAAGTCACCTGTTTGCGCTGATACTGAAACTCTTGGTGAATGTGACCAAACAAAACAATTTTGACTTGAGGATGACGATCGAGCACCGCAAATAGCGCATCAGGATTTTGTAAAACGCTGGTGTCCAGCCAATCTGAATGCGTCAATAAGGGCGGATGGTGCAGGGCGACGATCGCCGGACACCCCGAATTCTGCTGCAATTCTTGGTCAAGCCACGCTAATTCGTCGGCGCAAAGCTGACCGTGTACGCACCCCGGCACAGCAGAATTGAGCAAAACAACCTGCCAGCCATTGGGTTGAAATGATTTATCAGGCAAAAAGAGCGGATGAGTGAGCGATCGCGCCATCACATCAGGCAGGTCGTGATTGCCAGGGAGCCAATAGACCGGAATGCCCAAAGGACTCAAAAGAGATTGCAGACGATCGTAAGAGTCCGAGGTGCCATCTTGAGAAAGATCTCCAGTCAGCAACAGCAGATCGGGCTGCGGATTGAGCCGATACAGTTGCTCGATGAGAAACTCAAACGAGTCCGTAGTCGGCAAACCCAAAAGGGTACGATCGGTTTCTGCAAACAGGTGAATATCTGTAACCTGAGCAATGAGTAAGGGAGGATTGTAAACCATACTTGCTGAATTCAGAGCGCGACTCGAATATTGCACAAACTTTTGAACTTCCACGTCAGCCAATTCGTTGAACTTCAGAGCTATCTGACTGATCTTCAATTTAGCTGACAAAAATTAATTAACTTAACTTTAGAAACTAACGCACAGCGACAAATTTGGTCATTAACTTGTAATCCTATTTTTTAGCACACGGTTAACTGGGAACGGCTCATCTTTAAAGGTGGCAGGCTTCTCCTTAAGATTTACTACACCGCAGAGGGGTGCATCGTTTTCAATCCTCCCAGAGTACCCTGTAACAGAACGTGGATTTGCGATCTGATCCCTAAGTTTGCCGTGATTTAGATCACACTCAATACTGATGTATTTCGTTCGACCAAATAATTTTATGATCTTTTAAGATCACCTGTAAGGTGTAGCCAGAAACAATTTTTTCGCTGATGCTGATAGAGAAGCTGGCTGAATTATTGTTTTTGACAAACGATCGTTTGGATACTACAGCGTTTTCGCACTTATTATTATCTGAGTAGAAAAGCTAGAGCAGCGTGGCGGATTGCCTCAATAGGGTTTACGCAAAGGTAGGGGTTGTGTAGATGGCTGTGAGTTGATTCGTTGGATTTTTTTAATTTGTGATTCTTTCATGATTCTTAGTAAGCACCTCTTCGAGCAAAGACAACCAAAATCGTTTTGCAAATGATCATCAAGTCATATCTGACACTCCATCGCTCTTGATACTTGAGATCGAGGTCAAGAACTTGCTCAAAATCTTTGATGTTGGATCGACCGCTGACCTGCCATTCGCCCGTGATTCCAGGTTTGACATTCAGGCGTTGCCAGTGACGATCGCGATAGTGAGCCGTCTCATCCGGCAAAGGGGGACGGGTGCCAACCAGACTCATCTCTCCTATCAACACATTCCAAAATTGGGGCAGTTCATCAAGGCTAGTTTTTCGCAAAAATTGACCGACTCTGGTCACTCGTGGATCGGTATTATTCTTGAAAAAGAGACTGCTCCCTTCGTTTTTGACGTGCTTCTTCAACTCTTCTGCATTAGTGACCATCGATCGCAGCTTGCACAACCGAAAAGGCTTTCCCCGTAGACCACAGCGAGTTTGACTATAAAAGACTGGCCCTGGACTGTCGAGCTTGATCGCTACGACGATCGGAACATAAAGGATTGCAAGAAACAACAGTCCAATCAAACTACCTCCAATATCAATCAACCGCTTGAGCAATGAAATTGTGGACGGATGCGGAGATACCGACGCAAACGGTGAGGTGAATGCAGAAGATTCGCGGGCTTTAGAACTTTTGATCATGGTGCTTCTTCCCAACTCATTGGTAGAGCGTGAGTTTTTGGGGACGTATTGAGTTTTCGCTTGCTTTGTGGGGGCTGTAGGCTGTGGACTTTGGGCGGTGGACTCTGGACAGAGCAGCATTGAAGATTTTCGGTCTTGGGTCTAGCGTCTCTAGTTGTCGGTCTAATCGCTAATCCAAAATTGCTTTGTCTGATAGTTTCTCTTTGACGACTAACCAAAAAAACGGCATCACATCTAGTAGATATCTCTTCCATAGCCTTCTCGGTTCTGATACCAGACGATAGAGCCACTCCAAGCCAACATCACCAATCCACTTGGGCGCTCTAGATTTGTGCCCGGCTTCAAAGTCGATCGCGGCTCCCAGGGCCATGAGAATCTTGATCATCGGGAGTTGGTCTCGATACTTCAAAATCCATTTTTCTTGTTTAGGACAGCCCACCCCCACAACTAATACAGTTGCTTCGGTGTGATTGATTAAGTCAATGATTCTTGAACATTCAGCCTCGTCTTTTTCAAAACCAAAAGAAGGAGAATGAGCGCCGACTACAATTCTGCGGCCGACTTTTTGGTTAATACAATTTTGCGCCTGTAGGGCCACCCCTTCGTCGGCTCCCAACAAAAAGATTTTGATGTCTAAATTTCTGCGGTGACAGGTGTAGAAAGCTGGCAGGATATCTGACCCAGAGATTTTTTCTTGAATTGGTTTGCCCAAAAAATGTGAGGCATAGAGCACGATCGTACTGTCACAGACTACGTAGTCAGCAGCGTTGTAAGCGTTCTGCAATTCGCGGTCTTTTTGCAGTCTAACAATGTGATTAACGTTGGGTGTAAAGACGATTCCAGACTTAAGCTCTTGCAGAAACTCTAGCATTGAAAGATTGTCAATGTTTGTGTTAAAGATCTTCAACTTACGGGAAGCGTAGAACATAGATTGGCCTCGCAATCACTGAGTGTCGGGGGAGTGCGGAGTAACCGCAGAAGTTTGCAAAACGGGCCGTAGCAAGTTGATGCGGCACGGAGAACTCACCAGATCTCTACCTGGTGTCAGCGTAAATTGACGGGAGTGAATGCCCACAGAAGAACGATCAGGATTAACCTGCACGAGCAGGCAACTTTGTATCCGAGAAGGCAACAGTTAGCTATGGGTGTAGAGAAAGCGTGTAAAAAACACCCAGTTAACAACGGTGAAAACCATTGCAGAATGAAGCAGCGATGTCGGAAACAAGATTGCAGAACAGAAAATGCCCCAGATGTAGCGAACCAGTTTTGAGTGCGGGCAGGCCTGCTTTTTCCCTGATTTTGCGCTCTGCGATCGCCCCTGTAAATAAGCAAAAACTTCTTGAAACCGAGTGCCCCATAAAAGCACTTTACTAAAGCTGATTTTTAGCGCTTTCTTGACGGTGGCCATTCCCAAGTTGGAATCAAACTCTAGCAATCGACTGTGATCAAACATCATGTTTGAATCTTCTTGAAAACTGACTGGTCTAAAGTAGGCGGGTGCATGAGGAAGAATCAATGAAGTCCGGCGATCGGACTGAGCAGTGGTAGCAGCATCAAACCAGAAATATCGAGTAGAGGGAGGTTCTGAGTCGTCATCCTCCTGCGTAGAAGTCAGAAGGGAAGTTGGTTCTGGCATCTGGGGATACACCTTAAAAAAAGCAGTTAACAGGTCATGCATTCACTATCAGGAATGACAAGCTAAATAGAAAAACAAACGGTTTAGTTAGAAGATTCAACGCAAATTTCCCACACGATCAACTGTTTCTGAAATAGAACAGCGATTGCTGATTTGAGAAATTACTAACCAAAGAAGCCGAAATCTTACACAGATTTACTTTACAAACAGCCTCTATTTGATGAACCTTACTTTGACAAACCGATAATTTAGCGATGGCTTAATTTTCATGGATGAACGATAGATTAGTCAATAGATTTACAAATTCTTCATTTTCACTTGTGTCAACGATAATTCAAGATACTTACATCAATAGATCTATTGGAAAGGAAACAGCTTATGGTCAATTAATTACTGAGTAACAAAACAGTATTTACAATACTGATGCAATACTTCAATCAAAGCTGTGAATCAGACCTCTGATCAGAATAAAAATATTTTAAGAATGCTGTAGCCAGCCCTGGATCTATATCAGAAGCTTTTTGAACGACATTCTATGATGCACAATATTACTGAAGACCTAAGCGATCAGTAATGTAGATTTGGTCGGGAAAATGCTCAAAAGTTTTTAGGTCACGCTTCTAAAACTTAATTACATCTCAAGACAGTTCACTGTGGTTTTGCAAGGAAATTCACCATCAGAAATTTGGAGTTTGTGACACCCTGTAGTCTCGATCGATTTCTGCATTCATCTACTTCTAAAACGATGCGATCGCAACATTCTTAAGCCACGTCGCTGACATTCAGTTGACACAACAACCCTGTAACCTGTGAGGATAAACAGCAGAACAGAGGCAAGGTTGTCGGGTCAGTAGCTGCATTCTGATTTCGTCTTCCAGGTCAGTCATATCAATTGGGCTTACCGCTGGTGCAAAATCTCAGAACCGCTGAAATTTCTCAAACAACGTTCAAGCGTCCATCTGTAGACCATCCGATCGCAGCAAATCACCCTGGAAAAAGTTGACGAGTTGCTAACCAGATGTTCAGAAGGCTTGAATAGGCGATCGGATGTGAGCTATCCCCAGTGCTACCAGCCGCTTGAACTCATCCTCTCGAATCCAGCCGGGATAGATTTGAGTACAGGCAGCAGACAGACAGCACCGATCGCCAACAGACAAAACGCTTACCAAATACACCAACGTGTTAGACACAAAATTGAAAGGCTGACGGTCACGACAATAAAACGCAACCGCGATCGAGAAAACAAGGCTGAGTAAAGCCCAAAACCTTCGACTTGCCATAGGAGTGATTCAAGTTAGAAAAATGGGTCGAATGCGTCATACAACACCAGACAAAGCTGATCGCCAACGATCGAGTGTGTAGCAATTAAACGCAAGGAAAATTGCTACACAGACTAAGACACCATTAATCTCGCGAATTTTGCGGGCTGCAAAGATTGAATTGAGCAACGCTATCTCGAACCATTTTTTCCAACAGATAGTGGCTCCAACGCTGACTATCAGGTAGTTTTCTCATCAAAAGAGTTGAGTCGGGGATCAAGAAGCCCTGATCATAGCTGCCCGTTTCATCGCTGGCATCTTGATCAGAGTGACTCTCATCCCGTTCTCTAACGAGCGCAATTAAAGCAGTTCGATCGTTCACAGCTACCTCCAAATAAATCATTCACAGTTACTGAGGTTGAATTCAAAAAACAACCTCCTGAAACACAGCAACGAAAAGTATCAACTTCAAAAACAGCTAACTCAAAACTAGACTGGAGATTTTGAACTTCAGGTCGCGTCTGAGTAAACAGGTCTACCCAGTCTGAAGTTCTCTCAGGTCTAACTTTCTTCTACTTGCAACAGCCGCCAATCAGCATTTGGGGATTTCTCCAACAAATACTCACTCGTCCATCACAACACTTTAGAATCGCAGAAATAGATCAGGGATTGCTATCACTCACCTCAATCTGCGCCTTCCCCTTAAATCAAGCTTGAATCAAGGCTCCATTCACCGATCCAAGACTGTAATAGCCATCTGTAACCACGATCGTCTTCACGGGCTGAGTCAGTAAAATCAACAGCCGCTCAAGCAAAGAATACAACACAAACAGCCATAACCGCTTAATCGCGATTAGAACTAGCGGTTGCCCAGGCAAAAACCAGACTTGATTCTCTGGTTCTACCCCACGCTTCAACCTCTCTAGTGTGACAACTAGATTGTGAACGACCTGCACGCGATCGACGATGAAGCCAATCGGTTTCAGGCTGTCCGCAAACTGCTGAAAAGCAACGATCGCATCACCTCTCTGGAAAACCCAGTTCAACAGATGAGAAATTAGTCGCATTTTTAGCGTTGAGGCACTTTCGGCTCCTTGAAAGACGAGTCCTTGTACCTTCCCAACGACAGCGGTCATCGTGCAAGACGAGAGCCAGGTCGGAAGGGAAGGAACGTTTCCTTCAAATTGAGTAAGCGTAAAGATTGAGGAAATTCCTTTCTGAGATGGTGTGTGGGAGCATATAAACTGAGCAGTAGACGCTTGCCTCCCAAATCAACCATTTGCACCTGTAGGGGCACCTGAGAGCGATATGCACCTTTGACTTTTGGTAAGACTAAATTCGATCCAACATCGCGATCAACAAAACCGCGAGTCAGGTTGACCATCACACTCTTAGTATCACCACTACAGAGATTATGATCAAAAAACGCAGGAGTTGACATCTTTCAAGATTTTTTAATTAACTGGAAAGCGAGTTCGCAGCCCAATCTGAAATGCAACCAATATCAATTAGTTACTACATTTAAGATTTAGAGAAAAAATCTCCAGGAATACGAACGCATTTGCTGATGCAACCGAAGTAGACACCCAAATTTCCCAAGCTCACCTCAAAAGCAATGGTTGCTGAAGTTTGCTCGGTAGCTTCCGCTATTGAGGTAAATACTATGGTGAATATAAATTCGCGATGATGCAGGTTAGTACAGTCTGACAAGCGTCACATAGCTGCCAGAAGCTGAGGACAGCCGTCACCAAACAGTTTGACGCTACTGTAAGGGTCTTGAGTAATTGATACAAGTTGTGAATCGCGATCGCAATGGTCTAGTTTAAATTCTGTCCACTACAAAACCCATTATTGCGAGATTGTGGTTTGAAAACTAACGTGTTCTATAAAGTATCAGTTTTGTATTAAGAGTTATCTTAAGTTAATAATCTCTGTATTCCTAAACAGGTTCTATCACCGATATTTTTTGATTCTTTTTTTATCTCTTTATGTTCATCTTACGATTTATCAGAGCGTTTTGATCAGCGTAAATTCAGTGAGTTTTTCCGCTTCATTCTCTAGCGCTTTAGACATTACATTTCCATTTTGGAGAACTTCGAGCCGGAATTTTTGACCCAAAGTTCTCCAATTTGAAATCTAGGTAGCGGTCAGAACGAATGCTTAACAGGCGTGGAGGAGTTTCTTGATTCAACGTCCGCTACAAGAAATCGTCTCTCTCAGATTCGCTTGGCGATCGCGCTCTAACCGCTACTTTCATCTATTGCTAACTAGATCACAAAGTTCACCAGCTTTCCGGGAACAACGATCACTTTTTTGGTCATTTTGCCTTCAAGGTAGCGTTGAGCAATTTCTGACTCACGGGCTGCCTGCTCGATCGCCGCCTTGTCCGCCTGAGCCGAAACCTGAATTGTGCCGCGCGTTTTGCCCATAACTTGAATCACGATCGTCATTTCATCAGCCACCAAGGCGGAAGGGTCAACGATCGGAAAGGATTGAGTATGAATCGAGTCAGCCTGTCCGATTGAATGCCACAACTCATCGGCAATATGCGGCGCAAACGGGGCTAACAACAACAGCAACGTCTGAATGCCTTCGGCATAAACGGGAGAATCTTTACAAGTTGCATCCGTCAACGCATTGCTGAGTTTCATCATTTCTGAGACAGCCGTGTTGAATTGATAGTCACCCTGCAAATCTTCGGTGATTTCTTGGATGGCAATGTGAATCGATCGCCGCAGTTCCTTCTCAGGTTTGGCGAGATCAGAGGTTTGGATTTTGGACTTTGGACTTTGGATTTTGGATTCTGTGACCAACCGCCAAACTCGATTCAAAAAGCGAAATTGTCCTTCTACGTCAGCGTCTTCCCATTCCAAATCCTTTTCGGGGGGCGCTTTAAAGAGAATGAACATACGTGCGGTGTCTGCGCCATATTTGTCAATTACATCGCCCGGAGCCACGCCGTTGTACTTTGATTTGGACATTTTTTCATAAACGACTTCTAGCGGCTCGTGCGTTTCCGGATCGGTTGGATTCGCCAAATCAGCAATATTGCTGGCAGTCACATATTTGCCCGTTTTGGGATTTTTGTAGGTCTTGCCCTGCACCATGCCCTGCGTCAACAATCGTTGAAACGGTTCATCAAAATTGAGTAAGCCGCAGTCGCGCAGCACTTTTGTAAAAAATCGCGAATATAACAGATGCAAAATCGCGTGTTCGATCCCACCGACATATTGATCGACGGGCATCCAATCATTGGTTTTGGCGCGATCGAAGACCGCCTGATCATTCTTCGCATCGGGATAGCGCAGAAAATACCAGGATGAATCGATAAACGTGTCCATCGTATCGGTTTCCCGTTTTGCCGGAGTGCCGCAGGTTGGACAAGGCACATTTAACCAGGAGTCTAATTTACTCAACGGAGAACCGCCCCGCCCAGACAACTCGACATCTTCGGGCAACTCCACAGGCAACTCAGACTCAGGTACGGGAATCGCACCGCAATCAGGACAGTGAACGATCGGAATCGGGGCCCCCCAGTAGCGCTGGCGCGAAATCAACCAATCCCTAAGCCGATATTGAATCCGGGCTTTGCCGTACCCTTCTTTTTCTGCCTTTTGAATCACAGCTTGTTTGGCCTCCAGCGAAGGCGTTCCGTCAAACTCAGCAGAATTGATCAAAACGCCCGGTTCGGTATAGGCAGCCGTCAACGGAGCAAACCCATCCCCCTCTTGAGGAATGATCACCGGAACGATCGCCAGTTCATTCTGTCGAGCAAACACAAAATCTCGCACATCATGCGCCGGAACCCCCATCACCGCCCCCGTCCCATACTCATACAGAACGTAATCGGCAATCCAAATCGGGATCTCCGCCCCTGTAAACGGATTGATCGCCTTGCCGCCCGTAGGAATTCCTCGTTTAGGCTTATCTTCTGCCGTCCGCTCCAATTCGCTCTGACCCGACACTTCTTGAACAAAGGCCTCTACCGCAACGTGTTGATCCCCAGTTGTGACTTGTCGCGTCAAAGGATGTTCGGGAGCCAGCACGACATAAGTTACGCCGTACACGGTATCAGGGCGAGTCGTAAAAACGCCAACTTTTTGATCGCTACCGACGATCGGAAACTCTAAATACGCGCCGACGGATTTGCCGATCCAGTTTGCCTGCATCAGCTTGACGCGATCGGGCCAGCCGCTCAACTGATCCAAATCATTCAGCAACTGTTCGGCATAATCGGTGATCTTCAAAAACCACTGACGCAGCAATTTTCGTTCGACTTTTGCGCCCGATCGCCACGACTTACCATCGGCATCGACTTGCTCATTAGCCAAAACCGTTTGGTCGATCGGGTCCCAGTTCACTGTCGCTTCTTTTTGATAAGCCAATCCCCGCTCAAAAAATTGCAGAAAGATCCATTGCGTCCAGCGATAGTAATCAGGCGAACAGGTTGCAACCTCGCGATCCCAGTCAAAGGAAATGCCCAACCGATTGAACTGATCCCGCATCTGAGCAATGTTTTGATACGTCCATTTGGCAGGCTGTGTGTTGCGCTCGATCGCCGCATTTTCGGCAGGCAGCCCAAAGGCATCCCACCCCATCGGATTCAAGACGCGGTACCCTTGCATTCGTTTGAGACGAGCGATGACATCGACGATCGTATAGTTCCGAACGTGCCCCATATGCAGGTCACCAGAGGGATAGGGAAACATCGACAGGGCATAAAATTTTTCTTTGCTGCTGTCGATCGTAGTCTGGTTGAGTCCTTGCTCAGTCCAAACTTGTTGCCACTTCTGTTCAATCTCTGCTGGGGTATAGCGGGACTCCACGATCAAAACTCCTAATAAATCAAGTGTTTACCCATTCTATTCGCGTTAGGCACTGGGAGAGGGGTTTTGAGTCTTCAGCCAGTGGTTTTCAGCCATCGGTCTTTAGCGATTATTCTTTAGCCATTGACGGAGCGATCGCACCACGCTAATGTCATCTTCTGTCTCTGCAAGTTGAAGAAACTGCCCCAAAACAGCTCCAGAAATCATCGGAAAAGTTGGACTAAACTCACATTCCACGTACTCACCTTTTTGTAGCTGATAGATGACTACACCTCGCGATTCTGTATATCGCCAAACTTCAGGAATTTGTAATTGTAGGTAAACGCCAAATCGCCGACGAGAAGAGCTAGTGATGTCTACTTCAACGGCCAAATCAGGAGGGGGATCAGTCGTAATATCGAGCTTTTTACCCAAAATTCTGCCTATATTCTGAATATAAAAGCAGGCATCAGGTTCAGCCCCTTGTTCCAGATCTTCGCGATTAAGCGTCGTCGAACCGTACCCTCTTAGCCGCATTTTTGATTCTTCAGCCAATACTCTCACCAAGGCTTCTAGAAATCGATTAATAAATTCGTGTAAATCAGAAGGCATAATAATTTCTAAAGTACCTCGATCGTAAGCCAGCCGAGAAGACCGACGATCGCCCAAATCTCGAAGCAGTGCTTGATACGTTGCCCAACTGACCCCTTCAACGACAATGTGTTGCGTCTGCTGACTTGAGGATGGAATGAGTGTAATTGCCATAACCAATACCTCCTTTGCCCGTATTCTATCGGATTCACCCTCTCGTTACACTTCTGGAAACTGCCCATCTCTTAAGCGCAGAGTCGCTTAATCTAAACCTATCCGCCGATCTCTTCGAGTGACCCGCAAGGGGCCGCCCACCCATGACCCTGATTCGCGTCTTTACCTACGGAACGCTACAGCCTCAAGAGCTTCTTAAACCAGATGCCAACTCATATCAGCGATCGTGTGCCCAAAAGCTGGTTGAATCCCGTGAGGCGATCGCCTTTGGCACCCTTTACCATTTACCGCTCGGCTACCCCGCCATGACTCCGGGAACTGCTCCCATCTATGGCTCTCTGCTTTCTTTTAGCGATCCCAGCATTCTGCAAATTATGGACGACTACGAGCGACACGACCCAGATGACTTAAAGCAGGTCTTCCCAGATCAGAATTTGGAAGATCACGAATATGGACGGCAAGAAATCGAAGTGTTCGATCGCCACCTACACGCTTTAGGGGTTGCCTGGGCCTATGTGATGACGATGCCACAAATCGATCGTCTGCAAGGAATCCCAGTTGTGAGCGGCAGATGGAGCAGTACAAAAAATAATCCGCAGCCAAGAACTTCCTGACTCCGGATTCATCGATTTCTAAAATAAAGCCTAGTGAGCGCTGGTCGATTTGTTTTCCAAACCAGTCGGAGCTTTAGAATCAACGGTAGCCGTTTTGGGAATCGACAGGACAGGTTGATCGAGCGCCACCAACAGCCCATCCCCATCAGATAGGTTTTCTTGAGGAGACTGCACCGCAGGGCGCTCAACTCTTCTTGCCATTTCGGGAGTCGGGGACTGACCCATCGGCGCAAAGATCGTCACTGCACCTACAAATAGAGCGGCGATCGCCGTCCCACCCCAGACGAGAGAAAGTTTAGGGCGGCGGTCAAGGCGAGCAAATACCTTCTCAACCGTCACTTCTACCGGTTGACTTTGAGGCGTGGGTAGAGAGCGGAAGCCCTGACGCAACTTGAGTAAACGGCTATGAAGCTGCTGCACCGTCACATCAGTCGCCAGCCACTCTTCTACTTGCTTGCGCTCTGCCGCCGTCACTTCACCGTCTAGATAGGCACTCAGCAACTCGAAGCGATCGCGCTGCGAAGGGTTTGACTCAACCTGATTATTCATAGTGTCGGGTGTGGACGGATCGATCGGAGATGGTTGCATGGAATTTTTGTGCGAATCAAAATCGGGGTTCATCTTAGGATCACTTCAGTTGAGATGAGAATACCCAGTCATCAACAAACGCTAGTCTACTAAGTCAGTCTGAGAAACTTCAACTCACGCTAGATAGGTCTCGAAATCGCCGCTATTGAGGGAAATATTACCAAAAAGGGTAGATGAAATATCACCAAAAAGGGCAATTGTACTCGCAAGCTCACAGAGACTTTAAACTTTGTCTAGCCGCCGTTTAAGTAAGTCTGCAATTGGGTCTGGAGTCGGTGGCGCGCTCTGGCAATCCTCGACTTGACGGTGCCCAGCGAAACCCCAGTCAGTTCAGCGATTTCTTCATAAGCCATTCCTTCAATCTCGCGCAACACGATCGTCGTGCGAAAAACTTCGGGAAGGTCAGCGATCGCTTCATTTAACTGGTCATAAAACTCGCGCGTCGTCAGATCTTCTTCAGGGCCTGGGGTTTCTGAAGCAAGCTCCCAATCGAGTTCGCCATCTTCAAGCGACAGCGGTGCATCTAAAGAGAGCGGGCTAGAATTACGTTTGCGTTTGCGTAGCTCGTCATAAAACAAGTTGGTTGCAATCCGACTTAGCCAGCCTCGAAACTTCACTGGCTCATTGAGACGCTTGATATTGCGATAGACGCGAATCCAAACTTCTTGAGCGAGGTCAGCTCGATCTTGCCAGTCAGGAGCCAAGTGATAGAGAACTTTGTCAACGTGAGACTGGTACCGCCGCATGAGTTCAGCAAACGCCGCTTTATCTGGACGGTGCCCTGTCTGACACTGCAAAACCAAGTCGTAGTTAGGGAGTTTTTCTGCTTGCACTGGTGTCTGAGGGGCTGTTGCCTCAACCGCAGACCAGGATACAGGAAGGGAGTGACTCATGGGCGGAATTTAGCGATACGTTCCTACTTTCCTTCCATGACACAGACTCTATTGAAGAAGTTCCCTAAAAGTTTCCTAATCCTTGTGGTTGTTCTACCAGCATATCTTGCACCGGGAACAAAGTTTTTCTCTCTCCAAGGAGTGAGCCGTTCAGTGACTTTGTTTGGCGGTAGGACATTGGAGCGAAATAAAATCGTTCTAGCTACTTGCTCCAATCAACACTTGCTAACAGAGTTGTGACCTGTGTTTGAGCAATCTGCAACTCCAGAGGAATTTTTGTTTCTTGAAGGGAAGTTGAAGAAATCCCTAAAAAATAGTTCAGCGAGAATGTGATTGTGACTGCTAAAAATAATTTGTTGAACATAGAAACCTCACCTCACAACACCTGGAAACTGCCTTACCGACTGAATTGTAGATTCAAATACTTATTATGGAGAGCAGTTGACAGACTCTTTAAACACGGGTGAGTCAGCTGTCAAAATAAGGTGCCCTATTTTGTCTAAATTGATCGAACTTAAAAAGTAAAAGATGAAAATAGAAACTGCGGAAATGTGCCTTTGTATATAAGAAATTTTGAGAAGGCTCAATCAAACGGATGGAAATTTATTCCCCCTAAAGGGTTACATTTTGAACTTCATCCGTGGCGTGATTGCTTCCGGAAGAATATTCACAGAATACGATCGCAGTCCGAAAAAGTTGACCGCATTTTTACAGAGATCAAGTTGATAAAGTATTTTAGGAAGAAAGACATTTCTCCAAGATGGCGGCAAAGATCC
Organism: Phormidesmis sp. 146-20; assembly: GCF_052939475.1. Lineage (NCBI taxonomy): Bacteria > Bacillati > Cyanobacteriota > Cyanophyceae > Leptolyngbyales > Leptolyngbyaceae > Phormidesmis > Phormidesmis sp. 146-20. The sequence goes on along the minus strand of NZ_JBJPHT010000014.1, from coordinate 18,776 downwards.
AAAACACATCCCTATCAAGAACGTTCATGTTTCTCTGTGTCGGAACAGGCGCTTTAATCGTTGGGGCGCAGTGGCAGCAGCTTCCAAAAATTTCTCTCCCCAGAGTCGAGTTAGCATCGCCAAGGCCGGAGCCGTCTCCAATAGTGCCAACTTCTAACGCTAGAGTCGTGGTTGATCTGAGCGATCGCCGCGTTTATCTCTACAGAGGCAATCAGCTAAAAGCCAAATACTTTGTGGCGATCGGGCAGGCAGGCTGGGAGACACCGACTGGCTCCTTTAAAGTTTTTCAGATGTATCGCAATCCAGTTTGGCAGCACCCGATCACAGGGCAGACAGTTCCACCTGGCGAAAAGAATCCGCTAGGAAAGTGGTGGATTGGCTTTAGTACTGAAGAGGACTTGTTGATTGGGTTTCACGGCACTGACGAAGAAGAGCTACTCGGTCAGGCCGTCTCGCACGGCTGCGTCAGAATGAGAAATTCCGATGTCGGCAATCTGTATCGCCAAGTCTCGATCGGAACTCCTGTCACCGTGAAACCTTAATTTTTGCTAGATCAAAATCTGAAAGGGATGATGGTCTGTTTCACTTTCGAGGTCGCTTTGAGGTCGCGGTGTCAATTGACTCTAGCGAGGCTCTGCTTCAAAACTGGGCGCATATGCCTGAAGTAAAGCGCTGACCTGAGTCAAGATTTCATCCTTAGAACTCTTCCCGATCGCCTGACGCTCTGGAAAGAATTCGGGCTGATCGAGGTTTTTGGCGATCGCTTCTCCAACTCGTTGAGAAATCACGCCCTGTAGCTCTTCTTTGGCAGTTTGACGCTGATAAGTTGCCCCTTCTTCGGTAGTAGCGTAAAGCGGGGGAAGGCGGTTGAGCGCATAGGCGGCAATATCCCCCAGATCTAAAGTGCGATCGCTGGTTGCCTCGATCTCCGCTACTCGTGCGATCGCCTCCGTCAACACCAATTCTTCCATCACATTAATAAACTGTTTGCGCGGGACTGCCACCACCTCGCCTGTCAGCAGTGCACCCATCAAACGGTCTAAAGCCATGTATTCTTCGATCGAAAGCTCTAAGGCTGTGTCGCAGATACGCCCTACTTCTGCTTCCATTGCTGGTGTCAAATAGCCATCCTGTAGGGCTTGTTCAACGATCTTTTCAATGCTCATAGCGCCTCTTAAAAACTCCAAACAGCGTTTGAATGGACTAACCCCGGAATCATTCTGCCCCAGATTCTGCATCTAGCAACATGCGGATCTGATTGATCAGTCATGAATTATGCAATTTCTCGATTCGATAAATGCAGATTAGGCGATCGAACAGAAGCTTGACAAGTGTGAACGATCTAGCACGTCTCGCGCCTTGAGAAAGGCAGACTCTTGAGAAAGGCAGACTAATGGACTGCGATCACAATTTATCCTAATCAATCAGTTTATTCACGCGAACGGCTTGACGCATTCTGAAGACAGCGCGTGCAAATTATGCATCAAATTTCATAAATGGTTTCACTTTACGAGCCAGAGAATTCATCCAGAATAAAACAACTCTAGAGAAAGGAGAGTGCGCCTGTTCCCTAGATTATGAAAACTTAGTATTCTAAAGTTTATAGACTGTAATATTTTTTCTAATATTTAGGACGCTCGTGCAAGAAGACTTCAGGCTGATTGTCGATCTCGTTTCTGTTTTGGCTGCTGCCGCAGCAGGAGGTTTGCTGGCTGCCCTGCTCAAACAACCTGTTTTGTTAGGCTACTTGCTAGCAGGGATGGTCGTTGGCCCAACAGGGTTAGGACTCATCAAAGAACTGATTCAGGTAGAAACACTGGCGCAGTTTGGAGTGGCCTTTCTGCTGTTTGCCCTGGGAGTGGAGTTTTCTTTCTCAGAGTTAAGAAAAGTTAAAAATATCAGTTTAGGTGGCGGTGGGCTACAGATTGCGCTGACGATCGTGGTGACGACTCTAGTCTCGATCGGCATGGGTTGGGTCGCTTCTCCGGCTCAGGGCGTTTTCTTGGGAGGGATTTTGTCGCTCTCTTCGACCGCTGTGGTTCTCAAGTGCTTGATGGAGCGTAATGAAACGGGCACGCCTCATGGTCAGGTGATGCTGGGAATTTTAGTCGTGCAAGATCTGGCACTGGGTCTGATGTTGGCGGTGCTGCCTGCGCTAGATAAACCCGCCGAAGAAATCAGTCTGGCGGTCGGTTGGGCCCTTCTGCAAACAGGACTTTTTGCGCTGGGCGCGGTGGCCGCTGGCATTTGGGTCATTCCTCCACTTTTGAGGCTGCTGGCAAAAACAGAGAGTCGTGAATTATTTTTGCTAGGAGTGGTGGCGATTTGTCTGGGAATTGCCTTGCTAACTGAGCATTTGGGACTCTCGATCGAGATGGGGGCCTTTGTCGCTGGGTTGATGATTTCTGAGGCAGAATACGCCGACCAGACGCTGACCTATGTCGAGCCGTTGAGAGATATCTTTGCATCGCTATTTTTTGCGTCGATCGGAATGCTCATCGATCCCGGCTTCCTCTGGAATAATTTGGAACTGATTTTGGGGTTGGTGGCTCTGGTTTTTATTGGCAAGTTCATCATCATTACGCCTCTGGTTCGGCTGTTTCGCTATCCGCTCAAGACGGCTTTGATCACAGGATTGGGGCTGGCTCAGATTGGGGAATTCTCTTTTGTACTGGCTAGTGAAGGTCAATCGCTGGGACTAGTTTCTCGCCGAGTTTACCTGCTGATTTTAGGAACGACGGCTGTCACATTGGTTTTGACTCCTTTTGTGTTGCGATCGGTGCCAAAGCTTTTTGATTGGGCTGAGTCACTACCCTGGATGCAGCGCTATCTCGAACAAACTGACGTGCCTTTGGGTGTTGCGGATGATCTGCCGACTCAAAACCATATTGTGGTCTGCGGTTATGGACAAATCGGGCGAAACATTGTGCGGCTGCTCCAAGATCGCAATTATCCTGTTCTGGTAATCGACCAGTCTGAGAGCCGAATTCAACAAGTGCGAGAAGCGGGACTGCCTTACATTTACGGCAACGCGGCCAGTCTGCATGTGTTGGAAAAAGCAGGCGTGGCTCAGGCCAAAGGTATGGCGATCGCCCTTCCTGATCCAATGAGTACGCGCCTTTGTTTGAAGCGATCGCTAGAAGTGTCTCCTGATCTAGATATTGTCGTCCGTGCCAACAAAGATAAAGACATCGAACTGCTTTATCAATTGGGTGCGCGAGAAGTTGTACAGCCTGAGTTTGAAGCCAGTTTAGAACTGTCGGCTCATCTGCTTAACGGAAGCGGCGTGTCTCTGTTGACGGTGCAGAAAGACGTGCAGAAAGTTCGTAATTCTCACTATTTGGAACTGCGTCCAGAGCGTCCTTCCTATGAAATTTCTCGCGATCTAAAAGCCGCCACAGGCGAAATGAATAGCAAATGGTACTCATTGCCGGAAGCATCGCCGCTATTGGGGATGACGATCGAAGAAACCGATATCCGTCACCTCACAGGCGTTTCTCTAGTAGCCATTCGTCGGGCAGGTGGAGCCGAACTTGACTACCCTGACTCATTGACCACTTTGGAACAGGGCGATCGCCTCTTGATTGTTGGAGAACCGAATGAAGTCGCTGCTTTTGATGAACTGGCCAAAGGGGAAGCGGCCGTTCCTGCGCCCAATGCCTCTTGCCAATGGATTCAGATGCCCGGAGACAGCATGATGGTGGGCAAAACGATCGCCCAAATTGATCCGCTACAACAGTACGGCATTCGCATTCAGGCAGTGCGGCGAGAAGGCAAGTTTTTGCGATCCCCAGAAGATGAGGTGGCGTTGCAAGAGGGCGATCGACTTCTCTTGTGCGGCAGTTTTCATGCGCTGATTCAGGCAAGAGAGGCGATCGCGCCCAAACTACAACCTTCCCTACTCTCAGAGATGGGGGCTGAAACCAATGGCGGGCTTCTAGAAAAGCAGGTGGAGTCTTGACGCTTTGCGCTATACAGGGGTGAGCAAGCTTCAGAGCTTGGGTTTGACATATACGATCGCCTGCCGCCAAACGATAATCGGCTGATCGTATTGATCCAGCACACAGATACAATGTGGGTCTTGCCAGCGAACTTTTCCGGTGAGCAGATCGCCCGTAACGAGTTTCATCTCGACTTCTTTTTCCTCACGGATGATCGTCTGCACCTGACGAATGCTGGGTAGCCCGGTTTCTAGTTCAGTAGACATTTTTTCTTCCTCTGGCAAATGACAAACAGCTTAGAGTCGTAAGTTTTGAATTGAAGCAGCTTGCAGCCGCAGATTCAAAATTTGGATCTCAAAACTTTTTCTATAGTTCCGCAATCTCAACTCTACACATCCTTCGGAGTCGCGAATCATGAATGTTGAATTCACTAAGTATCACGGTTTGGGGAATGACTTTATTCTGATTGATAATCGCAGTTCATCAGAGCCTTGCTTGACTCCAAAACAAGCGGTTGAGCTGTGCGATCGCCACTTCGGAATCGGAGCAGACGGTGTGATTTTCGCGCTTCCGGGGCAGGATGGCACCGATTACAGCATGAGAATTTTTAACTCTGACGGCTCAGAACCAGAAATGTGCGGCAATGGAATTCGCTGTCTGGGCCGATTTTTAGCAGATTTGGAAACCTCAGATCACGGAACCGCCCGCGCAGAATATCGCATTCAGACGCTGGCAGGCGTGATGACACCCAAGCTAGAAGCCAACAGTCAAGTGACCGTGGATATGGGAGTGCCTCACCTTTTGGCCGCAGAAATTCCCACCACGATCGTCGCCCCTGACCAAACTGCAATCGATCAACCCTTAGAAGTCGCAGGTCAAACTTGGCGCATTACCTGTGTGAGCATGGGCAATCCGCACTGCATCACTTTTGTAGACGATGTAGCAGAAATTCCTCTAGAGCAAATTGGCCCAAAATTTGAGCATCATCCAGCGTTTCCACAACGGACAAACACTGAATTTATTGAAGTGGTGCGATCGGACTATCTTAAGATGCGCGTGTGGGAAAGAGGCGCTGGAATCACGCTGGCCTGTGGCACAGGGGCTTGTGCGTCCCTGGTTGCTGGAGTGCTTAACAAACGCTGCGATCGCCGAGTAACAATCGAGCTGCCCGGTGGATGCTTAGACATCGAATGGGCAGTCAATGACCGCCTCTACATGACCGGGCCAGCAGAGCGAGTGTTTGTGGGCAAGCTTTGAGCCTGTTTCAGAGCTTTGGATCGATGGGGCTGCAAAACTCAGAACTGAAAACTTCCCCACACAGCCCGTTTAATCGTTATCCCAAAGCTCGCTGCCCATCAAGTCACCAATACGATCGCGCAGCAAAAAGTCACATTTTTCTAGCTCACACTCAATGCAAACCCATTCGCGGGCAGGAATATGCTTGCAGAGTGTATAAATCGGTTGCTGACGATTCACCACTCCCTTTTCGACCAGTTGACGTACTTCGTCTTGAATCATGGTCAGGGAGTATTGGATTGTCTGAATCATGTCACCCTCCTGGGAGTCCTTAAAATTGTGCGCGTTAAGAATTAAAAGATTTTGCAAAAAGCATTTTGTTCGTGCCTCGAAGAAAACAGCTTTGTAGTCAGATATACTGAATGTTTTCTATTCTCAGGCTACTTCTTTAGGAATTATATTAAGAAGTGTTGCTTTTGTCAGCAAGGCTTGACATTGTTTCCATTCCTGGTTCGCCCCAAAATTCAAAGTGAGTCAGGTTTGTGGTCTGGATCACATTGTAAAAGTTTGTAATAGTGCAAGTTTGTCTAGCAAACCGATGAGGCCGCAAGTTGATGTTCTGATAGTTCGATCGCTAGATCGATCGCCGCTTTCAAACTAGTCGCCTCTGCAACTCCTCGCCCTGCGATGTCAAAGGCCGTTCCGTGGTCAGGAGAAGTCCGAATAAAGGGCAGCCCGATCGACGTATTTACGGCACGATCAAATGCCATCAGCTTCACCGGAATCAAACCCTGGTCATGGTAGAGCGCCAAGTAGCCATCGTGAGCCATTCCCTGACTGCCATACCAACATTGTCCCGGCTTCACCCAGAGCGTATCCGGCGGAATTAAGCCATCTAGCTGAGTGTTGGGAAAGCGAACACACATTTCTTCTAACCACGTTACCATCCAATCCTGTTCTTCGCGACCGAGTTGTCCCTGTTCTCCACTGTGCGGATTTAGGCCCGCGATCGCGATTTTTGGACGGTTGAGGCCAAAATCTCGCTGCAAGCAGTCGATCAGCAATTCTAGTTTGAGGGTCAACAAGTCTGGAGTCAGTGCGTCGGCCACCTGGCGTAGAGGAATGTGAGTCGTCGCTAACAGGGTTCTCAACGTCCAACCAGTGTGAGGCGATCGAGCGACAAACAACATGCCAAATCGAGTCACGCCTGCCCGCTCTGCCAGCAGTTCGGTTTGCCCTGGGTAAAAGTGTCCGGCCGCTTTCCAGGCAGATTTGGCGATCGGCGCGGTGACAATTCCCTCAAAGTTGCCTGCCAAGGTTTGAGTGATCGCCGTTTCTAAATATTGAAAGCTCGCTTCGCCACTGGCCGCATTACCCTCGCCTGGGATAATTTGCGACTCTAATGCTGCTGTTAGCGGTACCTCCAACACATTTAAGCGATCGGGATGCGCCAGCAAACAAACAGAATGAAGGCGATCGTAGGTTTTTTGAAGTTGAGACCGGGTGCCCACGATCGTGACAGACGCTTTTTGGGCAACCGTATCGTCGGCCAGCGCCTTTAACACAACTTCAGCACCAATTCCAGCAGGGTCGCCAACCGGGATTACCAGACGAGAGCGTTTCAGAACCATAAAAAATTAGAAACTAAAAAACAAGCCCCAGGAAAATGTCTATTCTCACCTTCGACAGCGTGGCGCAAAGACGACCTTTATTCCTGAGGAGGCACTACTCAACTGGTTTACAATACTTTTGTAGGGATTTAGATATTACTAGGTAACCATACTCATTTGACAAGAGTAAAGTCTTCCCGGTGACAATCGTCCCGTCCCCATCAATTTAGGAGAATTGAATTCATGGCTGGAGAAATTTTTACAACGGCTTTCTTCGCATTTACGCTAATTTTAGTCGGTCTGAGCCTGGGCTTTTTACTGCTCAAAATTCAAGGCGGCGAAGAGTAGCCAATAGGGGACTGAAGAATCTGGACATTCTAGCCTTCAGTCTTCTTCATCTAGATGCTCGGCGACTTCTCGATACAGATTAAACACATGGCTGTCTTTGAGGTAGTAAAAAACGTTGCGCCCTTGCTTGCGGTAGCCGACCAGACGCATCGATCGCAGGGCCCGAAGTTGGTGAGACACGGCAGACTCACTCATTTTGACAGCCGTTGCCAGATCACACACGCAAAGCTCATGAGTTGCCAGCGCTGAGAGAATTCTCAACCGATTGGCATCTCCCAACAGCGCAAAAAACTCTGCCATTCGCTGGGCTTTTTCGACACTGACAATGCTGCGATTGAGTTGGCGAACATGGCTCAGATCTACCGGGTGCTGGACTTCACAATTCAACCTTTCTGTCGCCTTTGGTTGGTCTTTGTCAGGCGCACCCATCGAAAGGGAGTTGAGATTCGACATAACATTCAACCCAAATCGCTCAACAACTTAGTCCTATTCCAGGGTAGCGTAATTGACCTCGAAACAACTTAGAGCAGAGCGGCTTTGGACTCAGCGGCTTTGGATTCAGTGAGTGACCCTGCAACAGATCGGGTAGGATTGTAAACACTTACCTGAGAATCTAATCTGCTTTGGGAAAAAACCAATTTTGACGATAATTTCTGATAAGATTTGACAAAAAGTTAACAATTCGTCACGAACTCCTCATGACCTTATTAATTGTGGGTGCCACTGGTACCTTGGGAAGACAGGTGACTCGTCGCGCTCTAGATGAGGGTTACGAAGTGCGCTGTCTCGTTCGCAGTCTCAAAAAAGCGGCTTTCTTAAAGGAATGGGGCGCGGAGTTAGTCACGGGTGATCTGTGTAAGCCTGATACCCTACCCGCAGCCTTGGAGGGCGTAAGCGCGATCGTCGATGCTGCTACCGCACGAGCCACCGACTCTCTCAGCATCAGACAGGTGGATTGGGACGGTAAGGTCAACTTGATTCAAGCTGCCAAGACCGCAGGCATCGATCGCTACATTTTCTTCTCCATCCTGGACGCGGAAAAATTTCCGGACGTACCGTTGATGGATATTAAAGCTTGTACAGAAAAACTTCTGCTTGAGTCAGGGCTAAACTACACGATTTTGCGACCTTGTGGCTTTTTGCAGGGTTTGATTGGTCAATACGCCATCCCGATTCTCGAAAGTCAAGCAGTCTGGGTGATGGGAGACACGTCGCCGATCGCTTATATGGATACGCAAGATGTCGCCAAATTTGCCGTTCAAGCGCTCAAAGTGCCTGAGACTGAGCAAAAATCTTTTCCCGTTGTGGGCGCTCGTGCTTGGGGCGCTTATGAAATCATTCGGCTGTGCGAACGGTTGTCTGGTAAAGAAGCGAGAGTCTCCACGATGCCGATCGGCTTGCTGCGGGCCATTCGTCGATTTGCGCGATTCTTTCAATGGACTTGGAATATTGCCGATCGACTTGCCTTTACCGAAGTCGTGGCCACCGGAAAGGCCCTCGATGCCTCAATGGGGGATGTCTACAAAACCTTTGGGCTGGAGCAGTCAGAAATGACGACTCTGGAAGCCTACATGCAGGACTACTTTGGACGCATCCTCAAAAAGCTGAAGGAAGTGGAATACGCCCAGGAAAAAGCGAAAAATAAGAAAAAGAAAGTCGCCAAAGACGGGAGAACTTATCCAAAGTTTTAAGGTTTGAGCAATGAGTTTTTGAGTTGTCTCTAATTCAAAGCTCATTGTCCAGAACAGATTGCTGAACTGGAATGTTATATTCCGAAATACCCGATTAATTAGATACGGACTTTTTTTGTGCCCAAGGCTGGCATCATTTACAACGACGACAAACCCATCGCTTGTCAAGCTGCGGCTGCACTAAAAGACAAGCTAAATTTGCGCGGGTGGGAAGTTATTTTGGCCACCGGAAGTGGGGGAATTTTGGGCTATTCCAATCCTTCGAGTCCAGTCTGTCATACGCCGATCGACACCATTTCACCGCCAGGGTTTGATCCAGAAATGAGCTTCGCGATCGTGCTGGGCGGCGACGGAACCGTTCTCTCGGCATTTCGTCAAGTCGCACCAAGTGGCATTCCGCTATTGGCCGTCAACACAGGACACATGGGGTTTCTCACTGAGATTTTGCTTGATAAGATGCCAGAAGCGATCGAGGCGGTGCTCTCTGGCGACTACGAGATCGAGGAACGCACCATGCTCAAAGTGCAAATTCTCCGAGATGAGGTCTCACTTTGGGAAGCGCTTTGTTTGAACGAAGTCGTGCTGCATCGAGAACCGCTGACCAGTATGTGTCATTTTGAAGTGGCGATCGGGCGACACACCCCGGTTGACATTGCTGCCGATGGGCTGATTTTGGCGACTCCGACCGGATCGACTGCCTATTCGCTTTCGGCGGGTGGCCCAGTCGTAAAGCCGGGGGTTCCTGTACTGATTTTGGTGCCGATTTGTCCACACTCTCTGGCATCTCGCGCGCTGGTGTTTGCCAATAGTGAGCCTGTGACGATTTTTCCGGCGACTCCCAATCGGTTGGTGCTGACGGCAGACGGTAATGCGGGTTGTTATGTGTTGTCGGATGATTGTGTGCGGGTGGAGCGATCAGACTATCCGGCTCGATTTGTGCGTCTGCGTCCGCCAGAATTTTTTCATGCGCTGCGCGACAAGCTCGGCTGGGGGTTGCCACACGTTGCTAAACCGACTTGAGAAAAAATCGAGAAGGCTGTGCAGAACTTTGCCCACAATCAGGGCCAGGCGCGAAACTCAAAATTCAAATCGCTTCGAGACGTGCTAAAACAATGGGGAACCTCACTAAAGATACATTTCAGTATAGAAAATCCTCTGTCCCCCAGGCATTCTCTTATGAGTACCACTCTCGAACTCAACCCCTGCGTGCTGATCATCGAAACGGATGAAGCGCTGGCCCAAAGTGTCAGTCTAGATCTGCAAGAATCGGGCTATGACACGATCGTTGCCCACGATTCTCCCAGTGGTTTGCGTCATGCGACAGAACGGCACCCGGCTTTGATTGTGGTCGATCGACTGCTCAGTGGAGACTCAGGACTGACCTTTTGCAGTCATCTTCGCAATACGGGGGCGCGGATTCCGGTGCTGTTGATGATGGCAAAAGATAGCGTTGAAGATCGGGTGGCTTGCCTAGAAGCGGGAGCCGACGATTATTTTCTCAAGCCCTATCGCAGCGATGATTTTCTCAAGCTCGTCAAGCTTTATCTACAACCTGAAACCCCTGGCAATGAGCAGTTGAGATTTGGAGATCTGATTTTGGATCTTTCAACTCGTCAGGCTTTAAGAAATGGACGGGCGATCGACCTGACGATGAAGGAGTTTGAGTTACTCAAGTATCTGATGGAGCACCCCCGCGAAGTTCTGACTCGTGAGCAAATTTTGGAAAATGTTTGGGGATACGATTTTGTGGGCGAGTCCAATGTGATTGAGGTTTACATTCGCTATCTACGTCTAAAAATTGAAGACGAAGGCGAAAAGCGGCTGATTCAAACCGTGCGCGGGGTTGGCTATGTGTTGCGTGAAGCTTGAGGCGAAAGAATGGGAAAGCGGAATTTTGTTCAAACCAGCGTGATGGGGCTTGGGTTAAGTGTAGTGCTGATGGGTTGCGCGCTCTCGACAGCGGACACTTCAACCCAGGCTTCCGATGTCCCGATTGTGCAGGCGGCGATGGCTCAAGACTTACCCATTACAGCGATCGCTGACGTTGCCGGAAAGAAGATTCAGCTAGAAGTCGCCAATACCCCTCAAGAGCAAGCGACTGGATTGATGGGTCGCACCAGCTTGGGAGACGATCGCGGCATGTTGTTTCCCTTTAATCCGCCTCGCCCGGTGCAGTTTTGGATGAAAAATACGCTGATCAGTTTGGACATGATCTTTGTGCGTCAAGGGGTTGTCAAGGCGATCGCGGTTGATGTGCCTCCCTGCAAGTCTGACCCCTGTCCTGTGTATGGCTCAGGAGATGAAGTGGTTGATCAGGTCATTGAGGTGAGCGGCGGACGATCGAAAGCGCTGGGTTTAAAGGTGGGTGATCGGCTTCCCGTTCAGTTTCTCAAATCAGACTCCAAAAAGCCTTAAAAATCGTACCGCATTAGTCGTCTCGCTCCCTTCAAAAATTTCTGTCTCGTATAAATTTTTCGTGCAGATATTTTTTAATGGAGCGGAATGATGGATACTGAAATTTAGAGGCTTTCGCACGTCATATTTGATACTTTGAGCAGCCGTACTGAAGCCGAATCCCTCTCAAGATAGAGGACTCACATCCGGGAAGGGTCTATTCTTGATCCCCAAGCAATCTATATCGGGGATCATCTCTGAGCCTTGATTGAGCGCGATCGTGACGAGGTGTGAGTGTGGGTCGATTTGCGTAAATAGTCCAGATCAAAGAGTGGCTACCTGTGGGTGTTCATTAAACGCAATGTTTGTCCACAATGGGACTCACTCAGGAGATGAGAGAAAAATGGCACCTGCAACTCACCTTAAATTTATTCGCTTTTTGCGAGAAGAATTGGCGATTTCTGACTCGTCGATCGCCTTTGCACTGCGCCACCGTGAGCAAAATAACGGCCCGTTGCCGATGATTCTCTGGCAATACGGACTGGTGACATTGGAGCAGCTCGATCGCATCTACGATTGGCTAGAATCAGCCGTTAGTTAGATAAATAATTCTCTAACTCAAGATTGAATAGCCTGAAAAGTCATCTGGCTATCCCGTGAAAATTTTATTTTTGGATCAAAGTGGCAAATCCGGGGGCGCAGAACTCTGTCTATTAGACATTGCCCAATCGCTTCAAACGCAGTGTCTCGTCGGTTTGCTTGAAGATGGCCCCTTTAAAGACTTGCTTCAAGAAAATCAGATCCCCGTCCAGGTGTTGGGTCGCGAGCCTATACAAGTTCGCAAAGACAGTGGTTGGCGCACAGGGTTGAGGAGTCTGGGGCAGATGATTCCCCTGATCGTAGAAGTCGCCAAGGTCAGCCGCCACTACGATCTGATTTACGCCAATACGCCAAAAGCGCTCGTAGTCGGAGCGTTGGTCAGCTTGATCACTCGGCGATCGCTGGTTTATCATCTACACGACATTCTCTCAACCGAACACTTTAGCCCGACAAATCTGCGGCTGGCGGTAACTCTGGCTAACCGATCAACGCTGGTCATCGCCAACTCTCAAGCCAGTCGATCAGCCTTTATCGCAGCAGGCGGCCGGTCAGAAATTACGCAAGTCGTCTACAACGGATTTCGACCAGAGCAGTATCGAGGTGAAGATTCTTCTCTTCGCGCAGAGTTGGGATTAGAAAATCGCTTTGTCATCGGTCACTTTAGCCGTCTCTCTCCCTGGAAAGGGCAGCATGTTTTGCTAGAGGCGCTCACTCAGTGCCCCGATGTCACCGCCATTTTTGTGGGAGATGCCCTGTTTGGAGAGCAAGCTTATGTCAAACAGCTTCACCATCAGGTTGAGGAATGGGGACTAAACGATCGCGTCCGTTTTTTAGGATTTCAATCCAATGTGGTGCCGCTGATGCAAGCCTGTGATCTGATTGCTCACACCTCAACAGCCGCCGAACCCTTTGGGCGAGTCATTGTCGAAGCGATGCTCTGTGGAAAACCGACGATCGCAGCCAAAGCAGGCGGCGCATTAGAATTAGTCACTCATGGAATCAACGGTTGGCTAGTCACCCCAGGAGACGCTGCCCAACTCGCAGACCTGATCCAGCAGATTCGGCAAGACTGGCAGGGAGCGATCGCCATTGCTGATCACGCCCAAACCCAAGCGGGCGATCGCTTTCACCTTGACCAGACCAACCTGCAAATTCATCAACTGCTGACACAGGTCTTGCAAGAGGAGTGCCCTTTGACGCAGGTCGCTTGATCGAGAACAGTCCACAGCAAACCGGATTGAAAGTCACTAAGCATCGCTCACACAGCCCCTAAATCGGCAAAGAACGACGCTCAAAATTCCGTCAAAAGGACTCAAGAGATAGGCAGATTGATAGAGGCGGTGGTCTTACAAATCCTCAAGGGAGTCTCACTTCTGGGAGAGGTATTTGATCACGAGTCGGGTCATCCTCATGAAGGTTGGCGCATATGAATATATGACACTCAAACAGACTTCGGTAGGTGTGTTTCTTCCAGCTTTAGCAGGAGGGGGTGCAGAAAAGGCAATGTTACATCTGGCACAGGGTTTGGCAGAGCGGGGAATCAAGACTGATCTGGTGCTGGCAGAGGCAGAAGGCGATTATTTGGAGCAGGTTTCGTCGAATGTCAGGCTGGTTGATCTCAAGTCCAAATTTCCGATCGTACTCTCCAAAACCCTGGCACTCCAACGCTATTTGCAACGAGAACAGCCGACCGTCTTGTTTTCAGCGTTGGATATTGTCAGTTCTTCTCTCTGGGCAAAGTGGGGATCAAGAGTGCCAACTCGCGTCGTGATGTGTGTCCAAACTTACTTGTCGGAACAGTTTAGACATGACGAATCCAGCACGCTCAAAAAACTCCGCCCTCAGATGGTGCGCTGGCTGTATCCGCGATCGGACGAGCTTGTGGCCGCCTCCAAGGGCACGGCTGCTGATCTGGCACAGATTATCGATTTACCGCTCGATCGAATTCGCGTCATTTATAATCCCGTCGTCACGCCAGACGTTTTAGAAAAAAGTCAAGCAGCCGTCGATCATCCCTGGTTTGCGCCTGGAGAACTGCCCGTGATTTTGGGTGTAGGTCGTCTGGTTAACCAAAAGGACTTTTCTAATCTGATCAACGCTTTTGCCCAAGTGCGAAGAGTGCGCCCGGCGCGGTTGATGATTCTAGGCGAAGGAGAACAGCGCCAACTATTAGAAGATCTGGTTCTCAAACTGGGTTTAGAAAACGATGTAGCCATGCCGGGATTTGTGGACAACCCTTACGCCTACATGTCAAAAGTGGCTGTATTTGCGCTGTCTTCTAAATATGAAGGATTTGGCAATGTGGTGGCTGAAGCGATCGCCACGGGTACGCCTGTCGTCTCGACCGATTGCCCCAGCGGCCCCGCCGAAATTTTGGACAACGGCAATTATGGAAAACTGGTGCCTGTCTGCGATTCGTCCGCTCTGGCCGAGGCCATTCTAGAAACGCTGAATCATCCCATTGACCGAGGAATCTTGAGGCGACGATCGCTAGACTTTTCAACCGATTGCGTCGTCGATCAGTACATGGAAGTTTTAGAACGCATCACCCAAAACAACTGATGAGAATCCTGCATGTCCTCAACGATATTGAAAAGCTGGGTAACGGCATTATCAACGCAGCGATCGATCTGGCGTGTTTGCAGTCTCGATCGGGGCATGAGGTGGCGATCGCATCTGGCGGCGGTGAATATGAAACGCTGCTCACTCAGTTTGGCATTCAGCATTTCAGGTTTGACCAGCGCAGACGGCCGATTCCTTTGATGAAAGCGATCGGGCGGTTTGGAGAAATCATTCGCAGATTTGAGCCAGAAATTGTTCATACCCACATGATGACGGGCGTGGTCTTGGCCAGACTGCTCAAGGGAACTGCAAACTACTTGATCGTTTCTACGGTTCACAATGAATTTCAGCGCAGTGCAATTTTGATGGGGCTGGCTGATCGCGTGATTGCCATCAGTCAAGCCGTCGCGATTTCGATGCAAAAGCGAGGAATTTCACCTGACAAACTGCGCGTCGTCGCCAACGGAACGTTAGGCAGTCCTCGGACTCCTCCCCTCCCAACTATCGAACCTGTAGCCTTGCAGCATCCTGCGATCGTCACCGTAGCCGGAATGTTTCGTCGTAAGGGCATTACGAATCTGATTCAGGCGTTTGGTCAACTGGCAAGCCGCTTTCCAACCGCTCATTTATATCTAGTCGGAGACGGGCCAGATCGACCTGAATTTGAACAACTCGCCCGTCAAGCCCCCTTTGGCGATCGCATCCACTTTGAAGGCTTTCAACCAGAACCTCAGCGTTATCTATTGGCGACCGACATTTTTGTGCTGGCTTCGCACCGAGAGCCGTTTGGTTTAGTTCTGTCTGAAGCGCGGGAGGCCGGATGCGCGATCGTCGCCAGCGATGTAGACGGCATTCCTGAAGTGCTGGAACAGGGACGCAGAGGACTTTTGGTGCCGCCAAGAAACGAAATGGCTTTGGCCAACGCATTGTCTCAACTGCTGTCAAACCCAGAAAGCCTACGAAATTGGCAATATCAGTCTCAGCAAAATCTAGAGTGGCTAACCGTCGATCGAGTGCATCGAGAAACGCTAAAAATTTACCAGGGGGCGATCGCTCCCGTTGGGCTATCTGTTCTCAAAGGAGAAGCGCGATGATCAAAAAAACGGCACTCTGGCTGACGGTGACGATCGGATGGGTCAGTCTAGCGACTCCAACACTTGCTCAAACCGCTCCCACGGCTCAACCTGCCGCGCCCGTTATGGCAGACGAAGGTTATTTATTAGGAGCGGGCGATCGCCTCAAGCTCGACATTTTTAGCGTTCCAGAGTACAGCGGCGAATATCAAGTGCTGGCAGATGGCACCTTAAATCTTCCTTTAGCTGGAAGTGTGGCAGTCCGAGGATTGACGCTCAAACAGGCTTCTGGTGCGATTTCTAGACAATATCAAGAATGGCTGGCCCGTCCGGTGATTACCGTTAGCTTGCTGGCTTCGCGGCCGATTCAAGTCTCTGTCGCGGGAGAAGTGCCTCGTCCCGGTTCGTACACCACAACGCTCACTGAATCGGGCATTCCCACGCTGACCAAAATGGTGCAACTGGCAGGCGGAGTCAACCAATCAGCCGATCTGCAACGAGTACAAATCATTCGTCGCAAACCCGGACAAAATGCAGGCACCCAGACCTTGAATGTGGATTTGCGGCAACTGCTGCGATCGGGCGACATTAGTCAAGATTTACCGTTACGAGATGGCGATCGCATTCTCATTCCCGCAGCGACGGCGATCAATGTAGACGAAGCAAACCTGATTGCCAACTCCAGCATTTCGGTCAGCAATGATCAGCCGCTCAGTATTATCGTCGCAGGCGAGGTCAATCGTCCGGGCCCACACAGCATTCGGGGAGAAGTCACCCCTCAAACTGGAGCAGGCGGCCCAACGGCAACTGTGAGCCAAAAGATTCAGGTGCCCACCGTGACCAGAGCGCTACAACTGGCAGGAGGCATTACGGGAGCCGCCAACATTCGTGATATTGAGGTGCGCCGAAGAACGAATTCTGGAGGCGAACAGATCGTGAGAGTCAATCTGTTTCAACTGATTCAGGCCGGGGATGCGCGACAGGATATTCCTTTACAAAATGGCGATCGCGTCATCGTTCCCACAGCGACCGCGTTGACTCCCCAAGATGCCGCCACGATCGCCAGAGCCAGTTTTTCGCCCGACTCGATCAATGTGACGATCGCAGGAGAAGTGATCAAGCCTGGAACGCTCCAGTTGCCCACCAACACAACTTTGAATCAGGCACTTCTGGCCGCTGGGGGCTTTAATCCTCGTGCCAAGAAGCGATCGGTCGAATTTCTCCGCCTCAATCCCAATGGAACCGTCGAACGCCGCTCGATCGCTCTGGACTTTAATCAAGGCATCAACGACCAGACCAATCCACCATTGCGAAATAACGATACGATCGTCGTCGGCAAATCAGGCCTCGCTGGAATTGGGGATGCTTTGGGCACCGTCTTTTCTCCACTCACAGGCATTTTGGGCATCTTTAATTTCTTTCGTTAATTGGTAAAACTGGTAAAACTCAACCCACAAACGTCCCTAGTGCGGGTGGTTTCGTCGCTCAGAAGCGGAACCTCTGCGCTAGGATCTTGTTATGCAGATTGTCTCAATAGAAAGCCAGGGAATTCAGAATTTGGACTTTAGACAGACGTGAATTCGATGAGAGTTTTTTCGCTTCGTTGTTCACCGCTTCTGCCCCCAACCCCCCAATTTTGGGGGACTTTCAGAGAGGAACTCTGGTTCAAAGTCCCTCACTCGTGGGGGATTTAGGGGGCGTTCCCGGATCTAAAAGCGAAGCGTTCATCGAACTGACGTTAAACAGAGACAGATTTCAGTCTTTAGTCCAGCGTCTAACGTCTAACGCCCAGCATCTTTCTACTTACTTTTCTAGACTGATTATTCTCTCTTATCTATTTGATTTGCCAAACCTATTAAATCAGTCTTTACTTCCAGCCAACCTTGTGAAGTTGGGACTACACTGTGTAGACGGACAAGCCTACTCGTTTGTAGGTTCAGAATGAGAAATCGGAATTGGCTCAGAGACGCGGAAAACTCATGAATCACGACCCTTCTATCCATCCTTCTAAACGACTTGACTATCCTTTTGGTGTGGGAGCATTCTGGTATTTTCGCGTCGATTCCCAATTAGCCAAGCTGACTACTTCACTGGGGAGCGTGCGCGTTTGCCCCTTGAGAAACTGCAAAACAGCCGCTCTGTAGATGATCGAATGGTATAGGGGGTGAAGTAGATGAGCGAGTTAGACCGTTGTTATCGAATTTTGGGACTTGAGCCTGGCGCTTCGACCGAAGAGGTGAATCAGGCGTACAAAGACTTGGTGTTTATTTGGCATCCCGATCGTTTGCCAAAAGATAATTCTCGCCTGCTGCAAAAAGCGGAAGAAAAGCTAAAGGAAATCAACCATGCAAGGGATACTTTGAGATCTCACGGGCGCGATCGCAAACCTCAACCCCAGCCCGCTCAGTCTCGTCCTCCAGCTTCCAGCTATTATCAGTCTTACTATTACCGTCCGCCTCAAGCGTCACAAACGCATCAAAACGCGCAACATTCCACCAACGGGCATTCCACTCAGTCTAAAACTCACACCAACGGACATTCTGCCTCGGGCCATTCGCAAAATCATTCGCAAAATCACTCTCAGAGCCACGCTCAGAATGGTCACACCAAACACGAGCAAAAACCTCACCAATCAACGGAGCAGAGTTACTACACCCAGTCTCACTATCGAGCGGAATATCATCGCCCCCAGACACCGCCCACACCACCCCCTGCGCCTCACCCGCCTCAGTCTTACTATTCTCAGCAGTATTATCGCCAGTCTCAGACACCGCCCCGGCCCAGTACGCCCGACTTGAGCGGCTCTGATCTACATGGAGCAAACCTGCAAGAAAAAGATCTGTCAGGTCGCAATCTCAGCCACGCCAACTTGAGCAACGCCAACCTGAGTGATGCCTTTTTGCACAAGGTCAATTTAGAAGGTGCCAATTTGTTTAAGGCCAACCTGTTTCGGGCAAATCTGTTGGGGGCCAATTTGAGCAAAGCAGATCTGCGAGAAACGAATTTAATTGGCGCGGATTTTAGTGGAGCCGACTTACGGGGAGCCGATTTGCGCGGGGCAAAGATTGGGTTTGACGATCGCATTATGGTCAAACTCACGGGAGCCTTTCTCACCGGAGCCATCATGCCCAACGGCAAGGTTCACGAGTGAATTTTGACACCAAACTCTACACCAAACTCTACGGAATTGCGCTCAAAGATCTGTAGGTGTTAAGGATAAACATCAGGGGAATCCTGAGACTAGTCTTTTAACGTGAATTCGATGAAGTTTTCTCGCTTCGTTATTCAGCACTTCTGCCCCCCAACCCCCCAATTTTGGGG